>JBJMQN010000030.1:0-6163 GCA_045802665.1 Myxococcaceae bacterium
CCGTCGGTTGCCGGCGCCGCTCCACGGTGCGCGTGACATCACCGACAGATCGAGATCGTCCAGCCTGTGCTCCAGGTCTTGAGCGCATTCTGCATCATGCGCAGCGGCTGCTCGTGCGCTGTGCAGCATGCGGCTCGTCGCCCTGCTGCGGCCCGTCTCCATGGGGCCTTCGACCTCGTGGGCTCGGTCCGCCACGCACGAAAAGGGCGGTCGATGTCGGTCGCCGGCCGCCCCGCGACGGTGCGCTTGTCGTCACCGACCGATCGAGATTGACCCGCGAGAATGTGGCCCCCTTGATGGCGCAAATCGATAGGCATTTCGCTGGTCGGACCAGCAATTTCGTTCCACTCTCGATGTCAGACCCGCGTGCTACTAAACACGCATGCCCGACCACATTCCCGCCCGACCTGACCTCTCCCGGCTCGACGATCGCGAGCTCGTCGCGAACCTCGGCAACATCGTGGCCCGCGAACGCGGAGCCCTCGTCGAGGGCCTTTGGCACCTCGTTGAAATCGAAGATCGGAAGCTCCATCTGGCCGAAGGGCACTCGTCGATCTTCGTCTATTGCAACAAGAAGCTCCGGCTCTCGGACGGTTGCGCCTACCGACGAAGCCGGGCCGTCAAACTCTTCCGGCGGTTCCCGGTCGTCGCCCAATACCTCGCTGACGGCCGCCTCTCGCTCACCAAACTCGTCCTGATCGAAGAGTTGCTGACGGATGACAACCTCGTCGAGCTTCTCGACAGAGCGTCCGCGCGAACTCAAAAGGAAGTCGAACGGCTCGTCGCCACCGCGAATCCGAAGCCGGACGTTCCCGACAGCGTTCGGAAGGTCCCCGTCCGAGTTCCCACCCCGGCCATGACGCTGCCCCCCATTCCCGCTCCGAGCACGCCCGCCTCAGTCTCATCCGCGACGCCGACGCTCAGCGCCCCGACCGCCCCGCTCTTCACCCTCACCCCGTCATCACCCCCGAAGCGGCACGACAAGATCTCGCCGCTGAGCGCCGCCACGACCGAGATCGACTTCACTGTCCGCGGCGAATTCCTCGACCTGCTCGAACAGGCCACTTCGCTTCTCAGCCGGAAGTTCCCAAAGGGCGGCCTCGAGGATGTGCTCGGCGAGTGCCTCCGCATCGCAATCCCTGTGCTGCTGAAAAACCGAATCGGCGTGGGAGGCAGCTCGAAGCGTGCGAGGGCCGCCGAGGCGCGTACTTCGCGCGCGGAAGCTCCCGCGAACTCGTCCCCATCAGCCGGCACGGAATCGACTGCGGCAACGTCAACCACGGGAACTGAGTCCACCGGAACTTCAACCACTGAAGTTCCTCGTCTCCGGCCCGCCGCTTCAACTTCACGCGGGGAAGTTCCCGCGAACTCGTCCGAGTCAGCCGGCATGGAATCGGCTGCGCCGCCGTGCGACGTGGCAACGTCAATCGCGGGAGGTGAGTCCACCGGAACTTCAACCAGTGAAGTTCCTCCCAGCGCGCATCGAAGCCGGCATATCCCGAGAGAAGTGGCTCACGCGGTGTGGAAGCGCGACGGAGGCAGCTGCGTGTTTGAGGGGCCGGATGGGAACCGGTGCGGTTCGACCTGGAACGTCGAGATCGATCACATCGAGCCATTCGCGTTGGGCGGCGAGGCGACGGAAGACAACCTGCGCCTGCTCTGCGCCCCGCATAACGACTACTGGCGCCGGCACTTCTTCGGTCCGAATGTGTTCAGCGGCGACCCGGAAGCAGCGGAGCAGTGAAGGCCAAAGGCGGGCTCGGCGAACGCGGCGCCAGAGGTTACGAGGACGATGTGCCGCGATGATCCGATGCCGCTCGTTCGCGAGTCCTCCCCGGAACTACCCTACATTCCCGAAGCTCGGCGGCTCGCCGGCGACGATGGCGGCTCCTCGCTCGGTGCATTTCTCCCAGAGCGCGACGAACGACTCGGCGCTGCGGAAGAGCGGATCCAGCTGGGCGTCGGTCATTCCCACGTGCCTCAGGTCCTGGATGAAATCCGGCAGCATTCCGTAGTGCGCGAGCCCGTCGTCGTTGAGATCGAACTCGCGTCTTCCCGCGACTGACTTCGTGAAGGGCGCGCTGCTTCGATACATGGTGCCCGCGTAGTCGAGCCGCGGCCCCTGCTGTTTGATCTGCACCGGGCGCCTCTTCTCGCGAAGGTGATCTCCAATCAGCCCGGCCGCCGCGTTCGGGCCGTACCTTGGTCCCGGCTGCTGTGCGAGGCCGTTGAAGTCCGTGCCGAACGCCACCCCACCCTTCCCGTACTGCTGAATCAGCGAGAGCGCGTACTGATACGACTGCGCCCAGGTCTTCGAGCTCCTCGCGCAGTCGTTCTCCACCGTGCCGCCAACAAACGGCTGTAGCTCACACTGATTGGTGATCGGCGCGACGATCCCGCCGAGGGCGATGATTCGTTCCGCCTGTCTTCGCGTCTTCATTCCTTCATGCGAACGCTTGTCCATCCGCGACGTCTCGTCTCTGCCGAGCCCCTGCTCGCGAAACGAGCTGTGTGACGACACCACGGGGTACGAGAGCTGCTCGGCGACGTCGAGCACGGCGTCAGTGCAGCGTTCGCTCATGTGATCGACATCGAGGATGAAGCCCTGCCGGATCGCCTCTCGAACCAGCGCCTCGCCTGCCCGCGTGAGTCCGAGGTTGTTCGCGTGTCCCTGACCGGGCGCGTTCAGCCGGTAGCCGGTGCTCGGGTACGGCGAGTGACGCGTCAGCTCGTAGTAGGCAATCGCCGCCTTCGTCGCGAGCTCCGAGTCCTCGCCCAGCCGGAACGCGACCGACGGATTTCCGCCGACGAAGTAGTAGCGCCCGCGGAGGTGATGGTTCAGCAGGTTGAAGCGATCGCTGTACACCGCGCAGCCGCCGAACCGGTTATCCGCGAGATGAATCGGCGTCATCATCGACACGCCGAGCTCGCGGAGCCACTCGAGGATTGCGCTCACGGCTCCGGGGATCTGCTGCGGATCGTCCAGCGCTCGGGGATCTCCGGCGACGCCGTCCAGCGAATCCACCTCCACGCCCGCAACGACCACCAGCTTGTCGGACGCGGCGATCGCCCGCGCCTCGGACGGCGTCGCAGCGAAGTCCATCCAATCCGAATGCCTGCTCACGAACGCCCGCAGCTCGCGGACCTGAAGCTCGATCGACTTCCGGTCGAACGCGTCCTGCGCGCCGAACTCTCGCGCGAGCAGCTCATTGTTCACCGCGTGGCCGCAGAGGAGACGCAGCCCACCGTCGTACGCTCGGCGCAGCCAGTCCACGTACATCTGCTGATGCGCGATGGTTCCGAAGTGCGGCCAGCTCGCGTAGCTGTCGTGACCGCAGGGGCCGTGACCGAAGCCGCCCTCGATCATCGCCTGCACCAGCGTCCAGCCCGGGCCGAAGTTGCCCAGGCCGAACGAGCCGTGCTTTCCGACGTCGCAGCGCGCCAGCGCCCGTTCGATGGGACCGTCCGGTTCTCCCGCGAGCAGGCGGCCACCGAAGCCGAGATGTGCCATCGGATGCGTATGGAGGTCAGCGAAGCCGGAGATGGGCATTGGGCGGAACCTACTCCGTGTTAGAGGAGCGCCCGCCATGACGTTGCTTCGCGCCGCAGATGTCACCCTCACGTTCGGCAACCGCACGCTGTTCTCGAACATCGAGTTCGTGATCGAAGCGGGCGAGCGCGTGGGCCTCGTGGGCGTGAATGGCTCCGGCAAGTCCACGCTGATGAAAGTTCTGGCCGGCGAGGTGAAGCCGGACACCGGTACGCTGCAGCTTCAGCGCGGGGCTCGAATCATCTGGCTGCCGCAGGAGCCCACGTTCCCCGAAGGCGCCACCGTCGCTTCCGAACTGGAGGTCGCGCAGGCGCCGCTGAAAGCCGCGCTGGACGAGCACAAGGCGCTCTCCGCGCAGCTCGAGACGTCTCACGACGATCCGAAGCTGCTCGAGCGCCTGTCTACGCTCTCCGAACACATCGATCGCATCGGCGGTTGGGACACGGCGCACGAGGCGAAGAAGCTGCTCGATCGGCTCGGCGTGAAGGACTGGGACCGGCCGGTGCGCGAGCTCTCTGGCGGATTGCAGAAGCGCGTGGCGATCGCTCGGGCGCTGCTGTCGCGTCCGGATCTCCTGATGTTGGATGAGCCCACGAACCATCTGGACGCGGACACGGTGGAGTGGCTCGAAGAGGAGCTCGATTCGTTCGAAGGCGCGCTCCTGCTCGTCACGCACGATCGCTACTTCCTCGACGATCTCGTCGAGCGCATCGTGGAGATCACGCCCCCGGGGATGATGGGCGGCAGCGGGCTCACCTCCTATCCGGGCAACTACGAGACCTACCTCGAGCAGAAGCTCGCGCGAATGCAGGACGCGGAGGTCGCCGAGCACAAACGCGATCGCTGGATCGCGCAGGAAGTCGCGTGGCTTCGCAAGGGCGTCGAAGCACGGAGAACGAAGTCGAAGGCGCGCATCGAACGTGCGCGCAAGCTCCTCGCGGAGAAGGGCTTCAAGCGTCCCTCCGCGCCCGCCCTGCAACTTGCCGCCGCGCCCAGGCTCTCTCAGACGGTGATCGAGGCGAAGAAGCTTCGGAAGTCGTTCGGCGATCGCGTGGTCTTCAAGGACGTGAACCTGATCGTTCAACCCGGCGAGCGCATCGCGTTCCTCGGTCCGAACGGCGCAGGCAAGACCACGCTGGTGCGCACGCTGATCGGCGAGCTGAAGCCGGACTCGGGAGAGGTCGTGCTCGGGCCGAGGACCAAGATCGCGTACTACGACCAGCAGCGGGTGCAGCTCGACGACGAGCAGACCGTGTACGAGTCGGTGTGGAACGACGACTGGGTACAGCTCGGGGACAAGAAGGTCCGGCTGGCGGACTACCTCGACGATCTGCTCTTCCCGATTCCGATGCAGAAGCAGAAGGTGAAGGCGCTCTCGGGCGGCGAGCGCAACCGACTGCTGCTCGCGAAGCTCTTCCTGGAGGGCGCGAACGTCCTCGTGCTGGACGAGCCGACGAACGATCTGGATCTCGTCACGCTGAACGTCCTCGAACGGCTGCTGCGCGACTTCTCAGGCGCCGTGCTGCTGGTCACGCACGATCGCTACTTCCTCGACAAGGTTGCGACGTCGATCCTCGCGTTCGAGGGCGACGGGAAAGTCGTCCGCTACGAGGGAAATTGGGAGATGTACCGAAGGCTTCGGCCCGCGCCGGGGAAGGCGCCAGCAGACATGTCCTCGAGGCCCGTCGCCGCTCCAACTCCTGCCGCACCCCTCGCTGCGAAGAAGGGCGGGAAGCTCAGCTACAAGGATCAGCGAGAGCTCGACGCGATGGAGTCAGCGATCGAGGTCGCGGAGAAGAAGAAGGCGGCGCTCGAAAAGCAGCTCGCGGATCCGACCGTGTTCGCGAAGTCCGAAGAAGTCGCGCGGATTTCAGGCGAGCTGGAGGTCGCGACGAAGGAAGTCGATCGCCTCTACGCGCGCTGGCAGGAGCTCCAGTCGCTTCAGGGCGGATAGCTACGGCGCGCTGACGTCCACGCTGAAGCTGCCCTGCACGTCGCAGTAACCCTGCGGTCCGTTCTGTGCGCAGTTCGGGAACTGGTTCACGACCAGCTCGACGACGCCGTCCGTCGGCGCGAGCACCGCGTTATCGGCGCATACGAAGAACGCATCACCGCCGACGCGTCCGAACAGCCCAAGCCGCGGACGATGCAGCCGAGAGCGAGAGCGAAGAGGACGAGCGGAGAACGGCGCACGGGAACACTCCTTCGAGGAAGAAACCGTCAAACCGGAATCTCCTCGAACTCGCGTGTGGTTGTCACGCCACGCTGTTGAAGCCCGCGCTCTTCTCTGTCACGTCCGCAACAACCGGCTGCTTCAGTGTCTGCAGCGTCGTCCACGCGTCCTTCACCGCCTTGGCGAGGAGCAGCTGGCCGTAAGGCATCGGCGCCGCGGGGCCCTGAAGCGAGAGCAGCTGCGCGCGGAGCTGGCCGCCGTTCGAGGTGCGGCGCGAAACGTCCTTCTCCATGAGCTGCAGGATGATCGCGTCCAGCTCTCGAGGGATGTCGGAGCGGAAGGTCGAGGGCGGCGGGACCTCGTGCTCGAGCGCGGCCTTCATCGCGTCGAAGTCGTTGGTGGCGTCGAACGCGCGGCGGCCGGTCAGCGTCTCGTACAGC
>JBJMQN010000567.1:0-22756 GCA_045802665.1 Myxococcaceae bacterium
CAGCGCCTTCCACGGAGGCCAGCCCCAGCGCCGCGTCGTCACGACGTAGTAGACGATCGACGTGATGCTCATGGTCCCCGTCACCGCGATGCCGTACGCGGACGCGAGCCGGCTGCTCTCCTGAAACGCGAGCACGAGGCCAATGCACGCCACCATCAGCGCGTTGTTCACCTCGGGGATGTAGATCTGCCCCTCCTGCTCGCCGGAGGTGTGGACGATGGTCACGCGGGGGCAGTAACCGAGCTGCACCGCCTGCCGCGTGAGCGAGAACGCGCCGGAGATGAGCGCCTGCGACGCGATGACGGTTGCCGCCGTGGCGAGCGCGACCATCGGGTAGATGAACGCCTTCGGCACCAGCGCGAAGAACGGCTGCGCGGCGGACTGCGGATCCACGAGCAGCAGCGCGCCCTGCCCGAAGTAGCAGAGCAGCAGCGCCGGAAAGACGAGCGCGAACCACGAGATGCGGATGGGCCGCCGCCCGAAGTGGCCCATGTCCGCGTAGAGCGCCTCGCCGCCCGTGATGCAGAGGACCACCGCGCCCAGCACCACGAAGCCGTGAAAGCCGAGCTCGAAGAAGAATCGAGCGCCGAACGCCGGATTCAGCGCCTGCAGTACCGCGGGATAGCGGACGATCCACCGCACCCCGAGCAGCGCAATCGCCGCGAACCACACCAACATCACCGGGCCGAAGACGCGCCCCACCCCGTGCGTCCCCTTCCGCTGAAACAGAAAGAGCAGGAGCAGGATGGCGCACGTCAGGACAACGACGATGTGCTGATCGATGCCGGGCGCCGCGACCCGGAGGCCCTCGACGGCGGAGAGCACCGAGATGGCAGGAGTGATGACGCCATCTCCATAGAGCAGCGCCGCGCCGAACAGCGCCAGCAGGACCACGAACATTCGGATTCGCGGGGCCTTTTCGCCGGTCGGGACCAGGGCGAGGAGCGCGAAGATTCCGCCCTCGCCCTTGTTGTCGGCCTTCATGATGAAGCCGAGGTACTTCACCGTGACGACGGCGGTCAGCGACCAGAAGACCAGCGACAGAATGCCGAGCACGTTGTCGTGCGTGGCGGGGACGCCGTGCTCTCCGTTGAAGCACTCTTTGATGGCGTAGAGGGGGCTCGTCCCGATGTCGCCGAAGACGATTCCAAGCGCAGTCAGGGCGAGGGCAAAGAGCTTGTCCCGGCTGTGTGCGCGATGTGAGCCCGTGTCACCCATCGAAGGCGCCGGCATAGTAGATGATTGATGCGGCGGCGCCGGTTTTCGACGAGGACTTCGAATCCCTAAGTGGTATCAAGCGCTTACGCAGCGCGGAGGGGCACGACATGGCGAAGCAGAAGTACGTTCTCGCGATCGACCAGGGCACCACCGGCACGCACGTCTCGGTGCTGGACCCGAAGCTCAAAGTCGCCGGCAAGGCCTACCGGGAGTTCCGGCAGATTTTCCCTAAGCCGGGTTGGGTGGAGCACGACCTTCTGGAGATCTGGGACTCCGTCGAGGTCTGCATCAGCAAGGCGCTGCGGGACGCGGGGCTCAAGGGCAAAGACGTCGCCGCCATCGGCATCACCAACCAGCGCGAGACGACCGGGCTCTGGAACCGGACCACGGGAAAGCCGCTCCACAACGCGATCGTCTGGCAGGACCGGCGGACCTCCGACATCTGCGCGACGCTGAAGGCTCAGGGACAGGAGCCGAAGGTCCGGGAGAAGACCGGGCTGGTGCTGGATCCTTACTTCGCGGGGACGAAGCTGCAGTGGCTGCTGGAGCATGTGAAGGGCGCTCGGGAGAAGGCGGAGGCGGGGGAGCTTTGCTTCGGCACCATCGACACCTGGCTCGTCTACAAGCTCTCGGGTCATGTGCTGCACGTGACCGATGTCTCGAACGCGAGCCGCACGCTGCTGATGGACCTGCGCACGCTCCGGTGGGACGAGGGGATGTGCGCGATGCTGAAGGTTCCGGCCGCGTGCCTGCCGGTCATCCGCGCCTCTGCGGAGGTGTACGGCCACACGCGCGGGATGAAGTCCTTGCCGGACGGCATCCCCATCGCCGGGATGGCGGGAGATCAGCAGGCGGCGCTGTTCGGACAGGCGTGCTTTCTGCCCGGCGAGTCCAAGTGCACCTACGGCACCGGCGCGTTCCTGCTCATGAACACGGGCGAGCAGCCGGTGGCCTCGAAGGCGGGGCTGCTCACGACCGTTGCGTGGAAGATCGCCGGACACACGACCTATGCGCTCGAGGGCAGCTCCTTCATCGCGGGCGCGGCGGTGCAGTGGCTGCGAGATGGATTGGGGCTCATCAAGAAGGCGGCCGATATCGAGACGCTCGCGCGCGAAGTGGATGACACGGGAGAAGTGGTCTTCGTCCCTGCGCTTGCGGGACTTGGGGCACCGCACTGGCGGCCGGACGCGCGCGGCATCATCGCGGGCATCGACAGGTCCACCACGCGAGCTCACCTCGCCCGAGCGGTCCTCGAGGGCGTCGCCCTTCAAATCTACGACCTCGCCGAGGCGATGCGCCGCGACTCAGGCCGCGACATCCCGTCGTTCAAGGTGGACGGCGGCGCGGCGGCGAACGGGCTCATGATGCAGTTTCAGGCGGACGTGCTCGCGACCGAGGTGGTCCGGCCGAAGAATCTGGAGACGACGTCGCTCGGCGCGGCGTTCCTCGGCGGGCTGGGCGCGGGCGTCTGGAGCACGCCGGACGACATCCGCCGGGCGTGGAAGGCGGACAAGACGTTCAAGCCGAAGATGAAGCCGGAGGAGCGGGAGCGACATCTCGCCAAGTGGCGGCGAGCGGTGGAGCGGGCATGAACGCGGCGAGAATCAGCGCAGAGAGTCCGGCCGCTCGCGGCTCGCGCAGAGCGTTCGCACTCTTCGCAGCGGCGTCTGTCATCGCGTTCGCGGGATGCAGCAAGTGCGGGAGTGGCAACCCGACAGGCGCCGGGAACAACGAGACGGCGGGTACCGAGACGGATGGTTCCTGGACGCCGCCTCCCGGCTACGTGAGCGTGGACCTGCGCAGCGCGATCATCACCGCGGTGCCCGAGTGGCGCGGGATGCGCGATCTGTTTGCGGTCGCCGTGCTCGAGGAGACGCTGCTCGATGATCCGTCTGATGGCGGAGATCTCGCCGCCGCGCTGGCCCCGGAGTTTCCGTCGCGACGCTTCGTGGCGGCATCCTCCGACGCCGGCGCGCTCATTGCCCAGAACAAGCCGTTCTTCGCCGAGGCAGAACGCATCGACGGAAAGCCCGTCGTGCGCGTGGGCATCGTCGTTCCGGGCGAGCAGTTCGCCGGCGTGATGCAGACCCCCGCGCCCATCACCACCGAGCAACTCCGCACCCTCATCCCCGTGAACCGCAACACCCGCTTCACGAAGGAGAACTTCATCTTCGAGGCGCACTACAAGACGTCGCTCGCCAATGGCGCGACGCTCTTGCAGCAGCTGACCGACAGTTTGCTCAAGAGCGGCTGGACAGTTGGTCAGGCGCCCAATGCTCTGTTCACGCCGGATGCCGGGACCCTGCCGCCGGAGTTCAAGGCGGAGCTGAGGGATCCGACCCGGAAGGGCACGATGACGATTGGACGGTCAGGTGAGCAGGTGACCGTCGTGTGGCAGCAGCCGATCGTTCAGGCGACGCTGCGGAAGTGACCGGGTCATCGACGTCGCGTGGCTCGGTGTCCTGGACTTCGATTCCGCGTGGTCCTCGGGCGCGGCTTCCACTTCGCTCAGCCTGACCGGCCTCTGCGGTATCGTGCTCGCCTTCCGTGAAGACGCCGCGTCCGCTCGTTGAAGGGCTCATCCTCGCCATGCTCCTGCCCGCCATCGCCGGGGCGGTGAACGCGGTGGGGTTCTTCGCGGTGGGCACGTACACCTCGCACATGAGCGGGACCATCGCCCGCATCGGGGATGAGCTCGCGCAAGGGCACTTCCATGCGGCGGCGTTCTTCCTCGGGATGGTGGCTGCGTTCTTCGTGGGCGCGGTGGTCGCGACGACGCAGATTCTCCTCGCGCACTCGAGGGAGCGCGCCCGCTACGTGCTGACGCTGATGAGTCAGGCGCTGACGCTCTCGCTCTACACAGCGCTCACCGTTTCGGCGCGACGGCCCGACGTGCTCTCCACGGAGTTTCTCCCCGTCGCCCTGCTCTGCTTCTCGATGGGGCTTCAGAACGCGATGGTCACCAAAATCTCCGGCGCGATCATCCGGACCACGCACTTGACCGGCATCGTGACGGACCTCGGCATCGAATCGGTGCGGCTGCTGCACGGCCTCTCGACGACGAAGACGCGCCTGTCCGAGCTCGGCCAGCACCCGGAGTTCAAGAAGCTGCGCCTCCACCTCGCCATCTTCGGATCGTTCCTCACCGGCGCGGTGGTGGGCCCCATCGTCTATCTCTCGCTCGGCCCGCTCTCGATGTTCATCCCGGTGGCGTTGCTGTTGGCGCTCGCGGTGGTGGACGTTCGGATAGGGCTCGTGCTGCAGCATGGCCACGTGAGCTTCGACACCGATCCGCACGCGCCAGTCGTTCGCCGCTGAGCGACAGTCTCCTCGCCCGCGCCAACCCAGCCATCGGCGCGGTGCGCTAAGGTCCGTCTTTGGCCGGCCGGAAAAACACGAAGGCTGACGGAAGCGCTCCCCATGAAGCCCATCGCTCTGCTCGCCGTCCCGCTGGCGCTCTCGTTCGCGTGCTCGTCGTCACCGGTGTGCGAAGCCGGCGCATTCCCACAGCCCACGGGCGGGCTCGGCGGCGGGGCGGGCGGGGGTCCTGGCTTCGAGTTCCGCGATGACAGCGCCGCGGTGACGCTGGTGCTGCAATCGCCCGAGACCTTCAACGCCGGCTGCGCCACTGACACGGTCGTTCCAGAGCGGGTTTCGTCCGAGGTCCTCAATCCGTTCAACGACGAGGTGCCTAGCCAGTCCACGTTTACGGCGGCATCGGGCGGCAGTGCGGTCGCGACGGCGCTCGTCACCTTCACGCCCACCGTGCCGGGCCCGTATCACGTGACCGCGACGTTCGCGCCCGTGGGCGGCCGCGCGCAGCATGACCTGCTCGTGGTGAAGGATCGCACCAAAGCCCCTGCGACGACGTTCAACCGGTCCTGCAGCCTCATCGTCTCGAAGCTCTCGCAGGGGACGGTGATCTGCGACGGCGCGTACGTCGACGGCAGCGTCGGAGGCGCCGCCAACCTCACGCCCTGGTTCTCAGTCAGCCAGCAGGGGATGGCCACCGATGGGCATGTGATCTGGACGTGGGATGGCTCGAGGGTGAACCGCTTCGTGGAGACCGCGCACAACGTCATCACGCACGATCCAAACCTGGCGTCAGCGACGCTCAACAACATCCTGCAGTTCGTCCCGGGCGACACCGAAGCCATCGCGATCGATGGAATCAACTTCACCCTGCTCCGGGTGGTGAACGGCAGCATCACCCCGGTCGCAACGTGGGCGCACGGCATGGCGGTGGGCACGACCAGCGCCGCGGTGCGAACGGGCAAGTACCTCGTCATCGCCGAGGCGAGCTACGCGTCGGATCCCAACAGCGGCGTCAGCATCGGCCAGACCCACGCGTGCACGTTCGACCTCACGTCACTGGAGAGCTCCAGCGACCCGAAGATGACCTGTCGAACCCTCCCAGGCAGCCCCTACGCATCCAATCCGGATGGCGTCTGGACCTGGGACTCCACGTCGTTCGGCGGCCCTTCGACGGTGCGGCTGTTTTCTCCGCAGCCTGACACCGGCACGGTCGCGCTGATCGAGTCCCTGACCGTCGCCGGCGGTCCTGAGGCGCACTCCAACGACACCTTCCACCCCGGACAGCTCTACTTCTCCTGGAGCAGTGGCACCGACCTCCCCATCTTCGTGCCGCGAAAGTCCGACGCCGGCCTCATCCTCGAGCACTACGACAGCTCGAACGGCGCCTCCCTCAACACGAGCGAGAGCGCCATCTGGTACGACAACGGCACCACGCGCGCGTACTTCACGCCGTAGATGTTCTCTCCGATGCGACTCTCCTTTCGGACGGTGACGCTGGGTCTGCTGCTCGCGATTGCGGCGTCCGGTTGCAATTGCGAGGGCCCCAACTGCGCGGTCGTTCCGGCGCAGATCGTCGACGCGGGCATTCAGACGGAGGGCAGCCACGTCCACATCGAGTTCGTGCAGCAGATGCCGGAGTCCTGCGAAGAGCAGACGCAGGTGTCGGGCGTGGCCCCGGAGATCTCCGACGAGAGCAACCACGACGTACCCGCCGAGGGCAGCTTCGTTCAGACCAGGGGTCAGCTCGCCGTTCCGGTCACGGTGGACTTCGACGCGAGAGATCCAGGCTGGTACCACGCCGCCGTCCACGTGGAGCCCGGCATCTCCACGGTGCAGTTTCCGATTCTGGTGACGCGCGATCGAAGCGACGCGGGGGTCATCACGTTGAACAGACCGTGCGGCGCCCCGGAGGTCACCAGCAAGGGCACCGTGATCTGCGACGGCCAGCCGGTGCACCTCGGCAGCAGCCAGTCGGAGTTCAACGCGGATGCGCTGACCGTCGTGGGCGACGTGGTGTGGACGTGGACCGGCAACACCGTCCAGCGCTGGGAGGATCAGGGCGCCTCTCTCGCTCAGACGCCGGCGGCTTCGGTGACGGTGGACGACGGTCCGGGGACGCTCGTCGCTTCCGACGATGGCGGAGAGGTCTTCACGCTGGGCCAGGCGAACGTGAACCGCATCGCGGTACGGAATGGCGCGCTGGCGACGCTCTCGACGACTCCGCTCGGCAGGGCGATCAGCTATCGCTTCGGGATTGCCACGGCCGACACGCTGTACGCGATTCAGGCGGATCAGCTCACCGGGACCGGCTCCATTCTCACCGTCTGCACGTACAGCCTCGCGGGTGACATCGTGACGTTCACCAACGCGTGTCAGCAGATCCAGGGGCGGGCCGAAGGGATGGGCGACGGCGCGTTCTGGACGAGGGACGACGCCTCGATTCGAGCGTGGATCCCCGGCGACGGAAAGCTCCGCACCGCCGGCACGGCGCTCCTGCCCGCGCTGCAGACCTTCTCGCCCTACGTCGTCGTGGGCGATACGCCCACTCCGGTGGCCGCAGTGAGCCCCTTCCTCTGGCTCGCGCCGCGGCTGGTGGACGGGCGGGTGATCTACGATCGCTACCGCACCGTGTCTGGCTTCACCTTCTACAGCGCCTCGCCCACCGCCTTCGCTGAGCGCGCGGACAACACCAGCCGGGTGTACCTGAGATGAGCCGCGGTCTGTTCGTCGCCGCGCTGCTGCTCTCGCTGGCAAGCGCCGCTCAGACCTTCTCGCCGGATCAACGGCTGTATCTCTCCGAAGGAATCCTGCGCGGCAGTCCACGCCTGATGGGCCTGTCCGGCGCGTACGTCGCCATCGCCGAGGGCGCGGAAGGCCAGACGCGGAACCCCGCCGCGGTGGCCCAGAAGGATCCGCGCTTCGAACGCGACTTCACCGTCGACTTCGCCGGCACGATGCACTTCCTGTTTCCGGGCGCGGTCCGCCAGCAGGACTGGGACAACGACGGCGAGCCGGATCAGCCTCCGGGCGCGGGCCCCAACTTCGCGTTCGGCGGTGCCGAGGTCGTCTATTCGACCGCCTCGGTGCAGTACAAATCCGTGGGGCTCGGCGCGGGGTTCGATCTGCAGAACTTCCACGGCCTCTTCGGAGAGCGGCGCGACGGAGCGGACGTCATCCTCGCGCACATCTTCGCTTCGCTCGGCGCGTCGTTCTGGGACGACAACATCGCGGTGGGCGTGGGCGTGGAGAGCTCGCACGCGGCGCTGGGCTACTTCACGAACCGGCAGCTGAACGATTCGCTCACCTACCACGGCTGGGGCTATCAGTTCGGCGCGCTCTGGCGGCCGAAGGATCAGAACTACCGGCTCGGCTTCTCGTTCAAGCCGGCGACCGTCGCCGAGCCGACCGACAAACGCTCGGAGCTCGGCAAACCCGACCCGCAGCTTCAGACGTTCCGCGACGCGGTGGCGCCAGGGAGGCTTTCTTTCGGAGGAAGCTGGGCTCTGGGCAGCGGCGGCCGCAACTACAACATCGCCAACCGGGCGGGCCTCATCGACACCGGCACCGTGGACGAGAACGGGCTGCCCGTCTTCAGCGCCGCGATGACGAAGTGGCTCATCTCCGCGCAGGTGGACGTGCAGCTGCCGGTGCAGGGCGCGACGACGTTCTCCGCGTTCCTCGCGCAGCGCGAAGGCACGCCGCCCGCGCTGGTCGCTGGAGACAAGCTCTCGTTTCTGCCGAGGCTCGGCATCGAGAAGGAAGTGTGGCCGGATCACTTCCGCATCCGGGGCGGCGGCTACCTCGAGCCCGCGCTCGTGGACACCGGCACGATGCGCCCTCACGTCACCGTCGGCGTCGAGCTCTACCTGTTCAAGGTCGGGCCGCAGCGGCTGTCGTTCGGGCTCTCGTTCGACTTCGCTCAGCGGTACCAGAACCTCTCGGTCGCGATCGTGGTGTGGAAGTGACGCTGAGGGCGGCGCTCGCTCTGGCGCTGTTTCTCGCGGTTTCCGCCCACGCGCAGGACGTCCAGCCGAGGCCTGAACGGCTCTACGTCGATCCCGGAATTCTCCTCGGCAGTCCGCGGGTGATTGCGTTGGGCGGCGCGTACGCCGGCATCGCTGAGGGGCCGGGCGGGCTTCCGTCCAACCTCGCCGCCATCGCGCACAAGTCGCCGCGGCTGGATCGCAACTGGGACGTGGGGCTGGGGCTGTCGTGGCTGGATGTGCCTCTTGGGTCGCCGAGGAAACGCGATCTCGACAACGACGGCAGACAGGACGCGGCGCAGGACAGCCGTCAGTTCCTCGTGGGGATGCAGCTTCAATACAAGCGCTTCGGCATCGGCGCGTATTTCCGCTCGGGGCTGCAGCGCTACTGCGGCACGTTCGACTGTGATCCGGACCGGACACTGACGGTCAGCGTGAGCCACACCGCGCTCGCCGCCGCGCTCAGCCTCGGCGATGACGAGTTCCTGATCGCCTTCGGCCTCTACGCCGCGAACGCCTACCTCGCCACGCCGCACGACGAATGGACCTACGGCAACACCGGGACCTCGTTCGACTTTCTCTACCGTCCGCGCCACCGCAACTACCGGATCGGCGCCTCGGTGAAGCCGCAGGTGGAAGGTCCGTGGAGACAGAAGCCGGGGCAGCCGGCGCAGATCGACGGGCGGCAGATCTTCGGCTCGGTCGTCTCGCCCGCCTCGCTCTCCATCGGCGCGTCGTGGCGGCTGGGCGAAGGGGCGCGCAACTACAATCAGCTCTCTCCGGCGGGCTACGACGCAGCGGTCGCTGGACTGGAGAGCGGAGAGCTTCCGCCGGACAAGCCGGACCCGAACGCGCCTTCGGGCAGCCTGCTGATCAGCGCGCAGGTCGATCTCATCGGCCCGGTGGACAACGCGGTGAACCTGCTCTCGTTCGTGAACGGCGAGCAGCCGCAGACCGTGGGCAACACCGCGTACGTCGTCCCTCGAGTGGGAGCGGAGCACGAGACCATCGAAGGGCGGCTGCGCACGCGCCTCGGGAGCTACATCGAGCCCTCGTACTTCGCGGACAGCACGCCGCGTCCGCACCTCACTGGCGGCGCGGAGGTCTTCGTCCTCCACTACCTCGACGACTGGGCGGTCTCCGCGTCCTTCGACGTCGCGCCGCGCTACTACAACGTCGGTCTGTCGATTGGATTTTGGAAGTAGGGTGCGGCGCGCATGCTCGCGCTCTCATTGGTCACCCTGCTCGCGGCGACGCCGAACACGCTGCGCGTCGACTACTTCCACACCGGCGACGAAAAGTCGGAGGTGTTTTCGCTGGACCGCGTCGTCGTCGAACCGCTGCCGTGGCCGGGAAATCCGGACCAGCCGATCGACGACACCAACCTCGGCAAGTACATGTTCGAGGTGCGAGACCTGAAGACGAACAAGCCCGTCTACTCGCGAGGCTTCGGCAGCATCTACGGCGAATGGGAGACCACCGCCGAGGCGAAGGAGATGCACCGCACCTTCCACGAGTCGGTGCGCTTCCCGCGGCCGGACGGCAAAGTGCAGCTGTCGATCATGAAGCGCGACGCACGGAACCTGTTCCACGAGGTGTGGACCACGGTGATCGATCCGTCCGACATGTTCGTGGATTCCTCCAAGCCGTCATCGCCCGGCACGCTGCTGAAGGTGCTGGAGAACGGGCCGTCCGCGAAGAAGGTGGATCTGCTGATTCTGGGCGACGGCTACACCGCGGCTGAACGGCCGAAGTTCGAGAAGGACGCGAAGAAGCTCGCGGACATCCTCTTCAGCTACTCGCCGTTCAAGGAGCGGAAGGCTGACTTCAACGTCTGGGCGCTCTGCCCAGCGTCAGACGAGTCCGGCATCTCGCGCCCGTCCACCGGCCAGCATCGGCGGAGCCGAGTGGGCGCGACCTACGACGCCTTCGGCAGCGAGCGCTACATCCTCTCCTTCGACAACAAGAGCTTCCGCGACGTGGCGTCGTTTGCGCCCTACGAATTCGTGGAGATTCTGGTCAACAACAAGACCTACGGCGGCGGCGGCATCTACAACCTCTACAGCACGGTGGCGGCGGACTCGTTCTGGGCGCCCTACCTGTTCGTGCACGAGTTCGGGCACCACTTCGCGGCGCTCGCCGACGAGTACTTCACCTCCGACACAGCGTACGAGCCCGCGCAGGAGCGGCTGGAGCCGTGGGAGCCGAACGCGACGGCGCTCCTGGATCCGAAAAATCTCAAGTGGAAGGACCTCGTGGAGAAGGACACTCCGCTGCCCACGTCGTGGGACAAAGAAAAGTTCGAGACGCGCTCTCACGAGATCCAGAAGCTGCGACGCGAAATCCGCGCGAAGAATCAGCCCGAGAGCGAGATGGACAAGCTCTTCGTCGCTCAACAGAAGGAAGAGACGGAGCTGCTGTCGTCGCAGAAGTACGCGGGGAAAGTCGGCGCGTTCGAGGGCTGCAACTACGAGTCGAAGGGCTTCTACCGGCCGCAGGTGGACTGCGTGATGTTCAGCCGGAACCAGGTACCCTTCTGCAAGGTGTGTCAGCGCGGCATCGACACGATCATCGACCTGTACGCAGGCAAGAAGCGGTGAGGGAGCTTCCCCCGGCGCGGCGAAGGCTTCGGAACGTTCCGCTGATCATCTGGGTGGGGCAGCTCGGCCTCTTCATCGTCTTCGCCCTGTTCCTCGCGGGCGCGACGCACGGGTGGGGCAACACGGACACGTTCCTGTACTGGCTGCTCATCTTCGGTGCGGCGACTGCGCTGTTCGTCCCGCTCTTCTACAGCGCGTGGTCCCGTTACGTGGTGAGGCCCCGCGCGCTCACCGGAGCGCTGGTGCTGGTAAGCGTACCGTTGGGCGTGTTCTGCGAGCTGCTCGCATGCGGCGCGCTCGCGGATTTTCTTCGCGATGAGGGGATTCTGCTCGTGGGAGCGGTAGGCGCCATTCTGGGAGCGATTGAGCTCGTCGCGGCGATCGGCTTGCTGATCGCGGGCGCGATGCTGGCGAAGAAGTTCCCGGCCTCCGTGACCCCAGAGCCGTCTCCGCTCCCGGCCCCATCCTCCCCTTGACGGATACCGACGCCGATCACCGCTGCCCAGTGAGAAACCGCGCCAGCTTCTCGTATGCGTGGCCGAGCGCCGCGACCGAGCAGCTCTCGTTCGCCTGATGCGCCTGCGCGGTCTCGCCGGGCCCGAAGTTCACGGCGTCGATGCCGTGCACGGACAATCTCCCGACGTCGGTCCACGCCTGCTTCGCTTCCGGAACGCCGCCAACGGTCTTGAGCAGCTGCTCGTAGAGCGCGTTGTTCTTCGGCACGTGGCCAGAGGGAGAGAGATCCGTGAACTCGATCTCCGCCCGGCCGTTCACGAACTGCCTCAGCTCCTCCTGCGCCTGCTCGATGCTTTTCCCCGGCGCGAAGCGGTAGTTCAGGTTCAGCTGAAAGTCGTCCGGCACCACGTTGCGAGCGCGGCCGCCGTTCGCCTTCGTGATCGACATCACCTCGAAGAAGCTCAGACCCGCGAACTCCACCTCGCGCCGAGGCCGCCCGAGCAGCTCCGCGAGCAGCGGCCCCGCCTTGTGAATCGCGTTCTCGCCCTGCCACGGCCTCGCCGAATGCGCGCTGCGGCCTTTGAACGTGAGCATCGCGTGCAGAGTTCCCACGCAGCCCACCTGCACCGCGTTGTCGGTGGGCTCCATCGCGATGCCGAGCTTGATGCGCGAGAGCTCCGGAACCCTCTCCAGCACCGGCCCGAGCCCGTTCTCCAGATACGGCCCTTCTTCGCGCTCATAGAGGACGAGCACCACGTTGAACGGGAGCGCCTTGCGGTCCAGCCGCTCGACGAGCGCCATCATCACCGCGATGCCGCCCTTCATGTCCGAGCTGCCGAGCGCGAACAGCCTGTCTCCCTCGCGCCGCGGCGGCTTGTCGGTGGTGTGCGCCGGCACCGTGTCAAGATGACCCACCAGCGCGACGGTGGGACGCGGATCTCCGAAGGTGCCGAGCACGAGCGAGTTTGAGACTCTCACGCGCTGGCTGGGCTCGAAGTGGCGCGACGCCCAGCGCTCGACGTGGTCGCAGATGTCGCGCTCGCTGCCGATCGGACTCTTGATGCCGCACAGCTCCAGGGTCCTTTCCGACAGGGCCTCGACTTCTGGTTGCAGTGGAGAGGACATGCGCGTTGAATCTAGTTAGCACGCCCTTGAAGCCCTCTGCGCTGTCGGAAAACGCCAGGCCTGCGTCGGAGCTCGAGGAGGCTCGGGCGCAGGTGCGTGAGCTCGAACGGGCGCTCCATCAGGAAGAGCGCCTCAACGCTCTGACACTGGAGCTCTCCCGAGCGATCACCGGTGAGGACGTCGCGGACGCGCTGCTGGATCGTTCGAAGGAGCTGCTCGGGTGCGCGAATGCCTCGCTGCTGCTGCCGCGAAACGAGAACGGCAAGCTCCGCCTGGTCACTCCGCCCAGCACCTCGCGGGAGATCATGGACTACTGGGCGCCGGTGGTGGACACCGAGGACAACCCGCTCATCCGCGCATGGAACACGGGCGCGCCGGTCATCCTCGAGTCGCGAGAGGCGATCGATCGCGAATTTCCGAACCTCGCCATCAGCGCGGAAGCGAAGGAGAAGCTGTGCGCGGTGGCGGCCTGTCCGCTGGAGGCGTCCAACCGGCGAATCGGCGTGCTCGGGTTTTCGTTCTACGAGCCGAGGCCCTTCGACGAACGCTTCCTGCGCTTCCTTCATGAGCTCGCGCTGCAGGGTGCGGTCGCGCTGGATCGCGCCGCGCTCTACGAGGCGGAGCGGCAGGCGGTGCGGATCCGCGACGAGTTCCTCTCCATCGCCTCGCACGAGCTGAAGACGCCGCTCACCCCGCTGCTGCTCAAGCTGGACGCGTTCAGCCGCGATCTCAAAGAAGGCCAGCACGACCGGCTCGCGGTGCACACCGACTCGATGCGGCGGCAGACGAAGAAGCTCGTCAACCTCGTCAACGGCCTGATGGATGTCTCGCGCATCGCCGCGGGGAAGTTTCAGCTCGAGAAGAGAGAGGTGGACCTCACCGAGCTCGTGCGTGAGGTGGTCACGCGCGTCGAGCCCGAGGCCGCCTCCGCTGGCTGCACGCTCTACGTCGATCTCGCCGAACGCGTCGTGGGCCAGTGGGATCCGATGCGCGTGGAGCAGGTGGTGACGAACCTCCTGTCGAACGCGCTCAAGTACGGCGCGGGCCATCCCATCCGCGTCGCGGTGCACGAGGCCGGCCGCAGCGCACAGCTCGTCGTCGACGACGAAGGAATCGGCATCGAATCGAAGGAGCTGCCGCGTCTGTTCGGCCGCTTCGAACGAGGCCTCCACGCGCAGCACTTCGGCGGACTGGGCCTCGGCCTCTACATCACTCGCCAGATCGTCGAAGCGCACGGCGGCCTCATCCGAGTGGAGAGTGCCCCCGGAAAAGGCAGCCGCTTCGAGGTCGAGCTGCCCCGCGTTTAGACCCGCCTATACGGAGACGCCGAAGTCGCGCAGCGCCTGATTGAGCGAGGTCTTCGTGTCAGTGCTCTGCTTGCGCTGTCCGATGATCAGCGCGCACGGCACCTGGTAGCTGCCCGCGGGGAACTTCTTCTCGCGAGTGCCGGGGATGACGACGCTGCGCGCCGGAACGCGGCCCTTGAGAATTTTCTCCTCGGGACCGGTCACGTCGATGATCTGCGTGGACGAGGTGAGCACCACGTTCGCGCCGAGCACAGCTTCCTCCTCGACGACGACGCCCTCGACCACGATGCAGCGGGAGCCGATGAACGCGCCGTCTTCGATGATGACGGGAGATGCCGCGGGCGGCTCGAGCACGCCACCCAGTCCCACGCCGCCGGAGAGGTGCACGTTGCGCCCCACCTGCGCGCAGCTGCCGACGGTCGCCCACGTGTCCACCATCGTGCCGCTGCCCACCCACGCGCCGATGTTCACGTAGCCGGGCATCACCACCGCGCCCTTCTCCACGAACGCGCCGTAGCGGACCGTGCCCGGCGGGACCACGCGCACGCCCGCGGCCTCCAGGTTCCGCTTGAGCGGCACCTTGTCGAAGAACTGGAACGGCGGGACGTCCATCACCTTCATCTCGGAGACCGCGAAGAAGAGGAGGATCGCCTCCTTCACCCACGCGTTCACCGTCCACGCGCCGTCCTTCTTCTCCGCCACCCGAAGCTGCCCCTGATCGAGCAGCTCCACCGTCTTGCGCACCGCATCCGCGTACGCCGGATCCTTCAGCTTCGTTCGATCCGCGAACGCCTCGCTCACGAGCTTCTGGAGGTCAGTCATTTGCGCACGCCCCTTACGACACTTTCCGGAAAGTAGTGCCGCAGAATCTCGTCGTACCGAGCGCCCTGCTTCGCCATTCCCGCCGCGCCCGCCTGACAGAACCCGACGCCGTGGCCAACGCCGTGGCCCTGGAACTGAATGCGGTCCTTCACGAGCGTGAGGGAGAACTTGAGGCTGCGCAGCGACTGATACCCGAAGGCTTTTTGAACGCGGGACATCAGCTCGCGCCCACTGGTGCGCTTTCCGAGAACATAGAGCTCGATCGCTCGACCTGCCGCGTCGCGCCGCGTGATGCGCGTGGTGCCCTGCGCTTCGTCGTCGCCCATCCTCTCCCGCTCGTCGTCGCCTGGGCTTCGGCCATTCATCGCCTCCGCGAGCTCGCCGCCGCTGACCTCCCACGTCCAGCTGAAGTCTTTCGCATCGGAACAGAGGGGCTTTCCCTGAGCGTCGAGATCCGAAACGCCCCTCACCTCACCCGCGCCCGCGCCGAAAATGTCGGACGCATTCGACGTCGCACCGCCGCAGCTCGAATGAAACGGGGCGTCGAGCACTCCGCCATCGCGCGAAACGAGAACGAGCCCGGCCGTCGCCTTCGCCGCCGCCACCGCGTTCGAGCTCAGCTGCTGGTCACCGCGATAGAGCTGACAGTGGGTGAGATCGCAAAGGTCGTAACCGGCCTCGGCATGGCGCCCGCGATTCGCCAGCGCCCAGGAACGCGAGACGATCGCCTGAGCTTTCAAGGCCTCGGGCGGCAACGAATCCGCCTCGGCGCTCGATGCCGCCGCGACATACGACTCCACGGAGGCGAGCTCGTCGATGGTGAGCTCACCGTCACCCGCACGGATGACGAGCGCATCCGGATAGCTCCGCGCGCCCGTCCCGACACCGACCCGTCCCCCTCTGGGCAACTCCATCGCTCCGCAAGTCATCGGGCCCGCGTCCACACCGGATGACCTCACGCTCACGCTGCGCGACGAGGCCAACGAAATCGAAAACGCGTCTCCGGGAACCACACGCCCGTCGCAGCGCGCCTCCGCGCCGCTCACTTCGACCGTCAACGGATGCTGCCGACCAAGCAGCCTGACCCGCAGCGGGGCCTCCGCCATCGCGTAAGTGCCCGTCAGCAGGATCAAAGTGACCCACGCGCGATACAGCGAACACACGCGCACACACTCCACCCCGAGAAACGCGATCGCGACGCGCAACCAACGCGCACATCGCGTGTTCACGATGGCTCTCGGTACGCTCATGATCATGCGAAGGGCCATTCCCGCTCTGTTGCTCGCGCTGTGTACCGGCTGCGGCGGCTCCGCGGACAAGCAGGTGATGGACTCCGTGAAGGAGCAGCTTCGTCCCGTGACGACGGTGGCGGGCGCTCCCTCCGACAGGCTCGCGCAGAGCTCTCCGCAGACCGGAGCCAACGACACGCAAGCGCTGGGCGTCTTCGAAGGCCGAGCGGCAGCGGCCACTCGCTCCGGCCTCTTCGCCTCCTCCAGCTCGCAGGTGGACGTCCTCACGCAGGTGCCGGTCTATCTCGAAGACGGCGGCGTTGTGGAGAGCGGGAGCGGGACGACCGGCGGCGTGGCGTTCATCGCGAGGCGCGGGAGCTCGGGGGCGCTGGTGGTCGCGGATCAGGGCCTCTTCCATGATCAGGACGGCATCCTCGTCCGGTCGCCGCTGTCGGAGACGCTCTACGGCAAGCAGGTGTTCGCGCTGGATGCGTACGGCGCTGCTTCCGACGAGGAGCTCTGGCTGCTTTCCGCGGAGGGGCTGCTTCACGTCGGCAACAATCAACTCACGCACATCGCCATCGCGGGCCTGACGGCTCAGCCTGAGGCCGCGGTGGGCATCGGGCCGGGCGGCGCGCTCGTCGTGGAGTCCGGCTCGCTCTACGAGATTCACCTCGCGGAAGGCACCGCCACGCGCATCATGAAGAACGTCGGCCACGTCGCCTCCTTCGAACGCGCCGAGGACGGCACCGTCTACTTCGCCACCGACTCCGGGCTCGTTCAGGTCTCGAAGTCCGGCGAGCTCTCACTCCACACGCTGGCCGCGGACGGCGCTCCGGCGAAGTCGGTGAGCGCGGTGGTCGCAGCGTATGGCGCGGTGGCGGTAGCGACGGATTGGGACGTTCTTGCGCTGGAGTCCTCTGGCGCGGTCCGCATCGGCAGCGCGTCCGGGGTCATCTCTCACGGGCTCGCCATCGACACCAACGGCGACACGTTCGCGGCGACCACCGGAGGGCTGCTGCGCTTCAAGACCGGGCAGCCTGTCTCGTTCACCGGCGCGAAGCCGTTCTTCAGCACGCACTGCATGAGCTGCCACCGCACGGGCATCAACAGCGCGCCGGTCATCAACTTCGAGGACTACGAGACCGCGAGGACCTGGGGTCCCGAAGCGCTGAAACGCCTGAATGGAATCAACGTCTCGCCGATGCCGCCGCCGAACATCGAGACGCTCACCGCCGCTGATTACGCCGTCGTCACCCGCTGGGTTGGAGGAGGCATGGCCCCATGACGCCACGCTCGACCATCCGCATTGCATCGCTCGCGTCCTGCCTGATGGCGAGCCTCGCGCTGGCACAGGTGCCCAACACCTGCGACCTGCCGCGCGACATCGACAAGTACCAACTGCTGCGCAGGCTCTCGCTGGACCTGCGCGGCCAGCTCCCCTCCTACGAGGAGTATTCGCAGCTGGAGGCGCAGCCGGACGTCCCCACGGCGATGATCGAAGCGTGGATGCAGACGGAGGGCTTCCGTCAGGCGATGCGCCGCTACCACGAGGAGCTCTTCTGGCCGAACGTCACCAACGTCTCGCTCAACAACACCAACTCGCAGCTCACCCAGAAGACCGGTGAGCCCGCGCTCTCCCTCACCTCCGCGAGCCGCCGAAACCTCTACCGCGGCGATCCGGACGTCAGCACCACCGAGGGCGTGCAGTGCGGCGACTTCGAGCAGACGCACTTCACGGATGCCGGCACGTACGTCCCCGACCCTGCGTTCGTGCACCAGAACGCGATGGCGCTCTCGGACGGCGGGACGAAGACTGTGCAGCAGGAGGGCTGGCGCCTGGTGAACCCGTATTGGGATCCCTCCACGCAGGTGAAGGTCTGCGCGTTCGACGCGGTGGAGACCCAGTCCACGGTCATCGGCGGCAAGACGGTGGGCTGCGACAACTACGCGTCGAACGGCCGGAAGGAATGCGGCTGCGGCCCGAACCTCACCTACTGCTACTCGGGCACCGTCGCGAAGCAGATCACCACGGCAATGCGCGAGCAGCTCGCGTTGTCGGTGGATGACGTGACGGTGGGCGGCAAGCCGTACACGGATTTGTTGCTGTCCACGACGATGTACGAGAACGGGGCGCTCGCGCAGTGGCGGCGCACGCTGGCGAACAACCTCTCGTTCACGCGCGTCTATGCGATCGCGGATCCGCAGGAGGAGATTCCGGCGAAGCCGTTCACGGATCAGACCTGGACGAAGGTGGACCGCGGCCAGCTCCCGACGCGCCAGTTCCACGCGGGCGTCCTCACGCTCCCCGCGTATCTGCTCCGCTTCCAGACGAACCGAGCGCGAGCGAATCGCTTCCGCATCGACTTCGAATGCGACTACTTCGTCCCGCCCGCGCAGCTCACCGCGCAGCCCGGCTGTCAGGACGGCACGACGGAGCTCACGCAGCGCTGCTACTGCCAGGCGTGTCATCAGACGCTGGAGCCGCTCGCGGCGCACTGGGGGCAGTTCGCGGAGGCGGGAACGTCCATGCTGACGGACACCACCGCGTTCCCGAGGAAGAATCCCTCCTGCGTCAACTCGAGCAGCTCCTTCTGCACGCGCTTCTACATCACCCCTTCCGACGCGGATAACTCGGGCTCGCTCATCCCGTATCAGTACGCGGACAAGACGAGCAGCGACCCGTACCGCAAGGCGATGGGCGACAACATCGAGGCGGGGCCGCGCAAGCTCGTGAACGGCATCATCTCTGACCACACCTTCGCGCGCTGCACGGTGAAGAAGCTGTGGGGCTGGTTCATGAAGCGCGACATGCACGTGCTCGGCGCGGAGTCGGAGGAGGCGCCGGTGCTCGACACGCTGGCGACCGGCTTCGAGGCGCACAACTACGACCTGCCGTGGCTCATAGAGCAGGTCGTCACCCAGCCGCAGTACCGGAGGGTCCGATGAAACGGCTCCTGGGTTTGACGGCCGCCATCGTCGCGCTGCTCGCGGCGTGCTCGGACAAGCCGGCGACGGAGGCCGGTGGCGGACTGGACACGAAGGTGGAAGGGCCCGCGCTGCCGGTGGATCACCCGGCGGTGGACGTCCCGAAGCCGCTGGTCTCCGCGTCCCCGCAGCGGCTCGCGGTGAGGCAGCTGCGCAACAGCTTCCCGGTGGCATTGGGCACGGAGCTCGACGGCGGCGCGATCAACTGGCGAGTGGGCAACGTGCTCGGGCTCGACACCTACAACGACACGCTCGGCGAGGCGGATTTCATCTTCCAGACCGAGGACAACCTCGAGCCTTCGCCGCTGTACCTGAAGTTCATGGACGACGCCGCTCGCGATGTCTGCAACCGCGTGCTGACGGCGGACTGGGCGCGGCCGAACTCGACGGACCGGCAGTTCATCCGCTTCGTGGACAAGGCGGACACGGCCCTCACCGCTCCAGCGAAGGTGAACGACAACCTCCGGTACCTGAAGCTCCGCCTGCACGGCATCAAGATCGATCCGGCGGATGACACGGAGATTGCGCCGCTGCGCCAGCTCTTCACGGATGTCACCAACGCGGCAGCGGCGGGCGGCACCGTGGACAGCAACGACACCAAAGAGGGCTGGCGAGCGGTCTGCGTCGCGCTGCTGATGGCCCCCGAGTTCCACTTCTACTGAGGCCAGAACATGAAACGACGAACGTTCCTGGAAATCCTGGGCCTCACCGGCGGCGCGATGGTGTTGAAGCAGTCGCTCTGGCCGAATGAAGCGCTGGCGGCCCCGAGCTCACCGCAGTTCCTCGTCGTCGCGTACTTCGGCGGCGGGTGGGATCAGCTGCTCGCGCTGGATCCGCGCGACCAGACCGACGCGCGGTTCGTGAAGGCCGCCGCGTATGCGAAGAACGGCAGCGGCATCTACCCCGCGTATGACGAAGCGGCGCTGGCGGATGCGGCGCTGAAGCAGACGATGGGTTTGACGCCGGTTGGAAGCGGCGGCGCTCGGACGGGTGTGCAGAGCTCCGGGCAACTCACTTTCGGCCCGGCGGTTCCGCAGACGTTCCTCACCCACGCCGGCGACTTCAACCTCGTGCGCGGAGTGACGATGGACACGCTCACGCACCAGGTGGGGATGCGCTACTTCCTCACCGGCAAATTCCCCCGAGGCCTCGCGCCCAATGGCAGCTCGATCGGCACCGTCGTGGCAGGTCAGCAGCTGGACCCGGCGTACAACCTGCCCAACCTCGTCGTCGGCGGCGTCGAGGCGTACAACGAGAGCTGGCCCGCGGCGGCGAGCCCGATTCCGGTGAAGGACTCGGCGGATCTGCGCGACACGCTGGCGCCCAAGGGCACCGCGCTGAAGCCGTTCGTTGCGTCCGGAGTCGCATCCTACGAGCTGACCGCCGACAGCTGCGCCGCGCACGGCTACGACATGAGCGGCCTCGTCTCGATGTTCCGGGACAGCCGTCAGAAGGCGAAGCAGCTCACCGACCCCACGCTGGTGAACAACTTCAACTTCAGCAATCCGCAGCAGGGCACGTCCGTCTACGACCTCTTGAATCACATGGACATGCTGAACCCGCCGCCCATCTCCACGAGCCCCAAGTGGCGAGCGGCCGTCGCGGCGCAGGCGCTCACGACGGGAGTGAGTCAGGCGGTCGCCGTGCAGTTGGTGAGCGATCTCGACGATCACTTCGACTGGGCCGGCAATCAGAGCGTGAGCCAGCGCAGCGGCTGGGACGCGCTGGGCGCGCTGATCAACCACCTCAAGCTGTCACCCCCGCCCGCCGGCAGCACCAAGCCGAGCTTCTGGGACCACACGACGCTGGTCGTGTTCAGCGAGTTCGCGCGGACGCCGCTCCTGAACGGCCGCGACGGCAGAGATCACCACCTCGCCAACAGCTGCCTCATCGCGGGTCCGGGCCTCAAGCGCGGCCTGGTGTTCGGCGGAACGTCGGATCAGACGATGGCCGTGACGAAGCGGAACTTCGGGAACAACGCCGAGGATCCGACCAGCGCCGCCCCGAGGCCGTCGGACGTCCACGCGACCGTGCTCACGTCGATGGGGCTCGACACCGGCCACTTGTCGAATCAGAGCCCGAAGCTGATCAGCTACCTCATCAAGTAGGTCGAGCGCCTCAGAACTGCGGACGCTTGAGCTCGGCGGTCGGCTTCGGCGTGTCCTTCGTGAGGAAGTCGAAGTCGCCGAGGTTGGTGGACTTGATCGCTTCCACCGACTCGTCCTTCGTCGCCTTCGGCTGAGCCGCCGCGACGTGCGCGGGCTTCCGAACGGACTTCTTCGCGGTAACCGGCGCCGGGAGCGGCTTCACGACTTCTTTGTGCTCCGCCTGGTGCTTCTCGGCGACGGACGGCGCCACCGCGACCGCCTTCACCTGAGTCTCCGCGGGCACGAGCGGCTCCAGCATGTCGTCATCCGCGTTCTTCACGGGCGCGGGCTGGACGACCACGACGGGCGAGACGATCGCGGGGAGCTCTTTCACCGGCGCCGGGCGGCTGCTGCGCATGAGCAGCGCGCTGAGCGTAACGATCGCGGCGAGGGATGCCGCCGCGAGGAAGATCCACGGCAGCTTCGAACGGCGCGGGGCCACGGGCGTGGCTCGCACCATCTCGGGATTGGTCGGCGCGATCTCGCGAGCGCGGTCGTCCGAACGGGCATCAACCGCAGCGTCCTCACGAACGCCTCCGCGCTCATCCGAGCTCTCTCGCGCGGAAAGTTCCGGCGCGTTCGCCAGGGCAGCGGCGGAAGCAACCTCCTTCAGCGCTTCCGGAACGACCATGCCGAACGGCAGCGTCCGGCCGCTCACGACGACCGGCCCGGACTTCTTCGGATCCCGCGTTTCAGCCGACACCGGAATCTGCATCGACGTCGGAATCACGGTCTCGACATCGCCGCGCGTCTCGGCCGCGTTCTTCGGCGGCAGCGGCGGCGGGAGCATCTGCACATCGTCAGCGACGGCAGGGACCGATCGAACGGCGGGCATCTCGGAGTACGGCAACACCACCGCGGGCATCTCGGGAGCGGTGATCGCCGGCGTCTCCAGCGCGTGCTTCAGCCGATCCGAAACCTCGCGCGCGGTGGGTCGCGCTCGCGGATCCACCATCAGCATCCGGCCGATGACGGTGCGCAGGACGGCCGGCGCGTCGGCGGGAACCTCGGGCTTCCACTCGCCACCGGCGAGCTGGTTCAGCAGCGTGAGCGTGGATACCGCGGACGGCGCCTTCGCTCCCAGAAGCTGCGCGAGGATCGCGCCCAGCGCGTAGATGTCCGAAGACGGGAGGGCGGGGATGCCGCGCGCTCGCTCGGGAGAGAGGTAGGGGGCGATGCGCGGCAGCTGCGAGAGCATCCGTTCTTCGCCGCGGCGATCGGTCAGCCGGTTCGCCAGTACGAGCGGCATGTCCCAGAGAATCGACCGGTCGGAGCAGAGCAGCACCGAGTCCGCAGAGAGCTCGCCATGCACCACGTCCTGCGCGTGCATCGTCGCGAGCGCATCCGCGATCTCCTCGCCCAGCTTCCGCACGCGCTCCAGCGAGAACGGCGTCCCGAGCTCCGTCCCGAGCAGCTTGCCGTCCGGGAAGTCCATCGCCACGAACGCGGCAGAGCCCACGCGGCCGGTCGACCGGATCTTCGGCAGCGTCGGGTGAACAGGCAACGACTCCACCGCCCTCGCGGCAGCAGCGCCGTTGGCCTCGAGCGGCAACCACCGCACCGCCA
>JBJMQN010000568.1:0-3992 GCA_045802665.1 Myxococcaceae bacterium
CAGATACCGGCGGGTGCTCGGCGAGGCGGCGATCCCGATCGTCCTCATCTTCTTGTGGATCGGGTGGACGTCGGTGGGCGTGGACAACTCGGCGCACCTGGGCGGACTGGCCGCTGGGCTCGCGGTGGCGCCGCTGCTTCGCCCGAGGCTCCTCGCGGATCGTCCGAGGTCGAAGTGGTCTCCCGCGCTCCGAGCCATCCCGGCGATCGGCCTGCTCCTCTGTCTCCTCTTCGGCGACATGATCTTCGCCGCGCACCTGCCGCCGCTGCGCACCGAACGCGACGACAAGTTCGGGATCTCGGTGCCGGTTCCGACCGAGTGGCGGCGGGGAGCCAATCGCCTCGGGCAGCTCGCGTACAACAACGGCCTGCCCGATCTCGGCCGAGCGACCTTCGCCGCGGAAGCCGTCATCGGCAGCGAGCCGGCGGATGCGAACGCGGAGGCCGCGCGCTTCGTCGCCGAGGATCTCCAGCCCAAAGGCGTGGGCGAGGGCGTGCTGAAGGTGAACACGCCGTCCGTTCCGAAGGCCGCTCGAATCGGGGACCGGGACGCGGTGATGGTGAAGGCGGACTTCGACGAGAGCTTCGGCAGCACGCACCTGATCGCGTACTTCGTGCCGCGAGGGGATGTCGTCTACCGGCTGGTCTTCACCTATCCCGAGGCGTACCCCGGATACGCGCACGTGGTGGATCAGATGGTGGCGGGGATGAAGTTCGACGAGCCGGAGAGCGTGCGGCAGGCGAGGGCGTCCGCGCTCTTGTTCCCCAACGCGGGCTGGTCGTGGGCGCAGCTCGGAGAGTCGCTGCGAAGGGTGGGCGAGTTCGGCTCGGCGGCGGAGGCGCTGCGGGTGGCGGTGAAAGCGGAGCCGAACGATGTGCCCGTGCGAGCGCAGTACGCGCTGGCGCTGCTCCAATCCGGTCAGATCGAGAACGGCTGCAAGGCCTCCGACGATGCGCTGCTCTATGGACCCAGGGACTCGCGGGCGCTGGAGGTTGCGGCGCGGTGCGAGCTCGCTCGGGGAGATACGGCGGCGGCGTTGCTTCGCGTGCACACCGCGCTGGAAGTCGCGCCGCAGGACGAACGGCTCAAGGCGGCGGAGAACAAGCTCCGTGCGTCGCTCGCGCAGCAGCAGCCGTAAGCCGCGCGCATCAATTCATCCTCCGTTCCCATTCAATCGAAGTAACTTCGGAGCCCACATGCGACGAGCATTGTTGACGCTGTTGTCCCTGGCCGTGCTGATCCCCGCGCTCGCCCGAGCGGACGAGTCCGCCGCCGAGATCTCCCGCAAGAGCCGCGAGCGCGGCGCGCTGAACCTCGTGGGTCTGCAGGCGGAGCTCAAGCTCACGACCACGACGAAGGACGGGAAAGTGAAGGAGCAGGTCCTCTCGTCCGCGGCGAAGAAGGTGAACGGGCGTGACGCTTCTATTGCGAAGTTCAGTAAGCCCGATGCGGTCTCGGGCGTGGCGATCCTGACGCTGTCCGGCGAGGGAGCCTCCGGCGACGACATCGCGATGTATCTGCCGAAGCTGCACCGCGTGCGAAAGGTCGCGAAGACGGAGCGCGGCAAGAGCTTCATGGACACCGACTTCAGCTACTCGGATCTCGGCAGCTCGGCGACGAACGACGAGAAGGTGAAGCGGCTCGCGGATTCCAAAGTGGAAGGGCGCGACACGTACGTGCTGCAGGGCCCCGGCGACGAGGACTCTTCGTACGGCGAGGTCACCGTGTACGTGGACAAGGAGACCTACGTGCCGATGAAGGTCGAGTACAAAGACAAGGACGGCAAGCCCTTCAAGACGTACCGGACGATCAAGCTGAAGAAGTTCAAGGATCGGGTGCTCGCGGCGGAGTCGGTGATGGAAAATCTCCAGAGTGGATCGTCGACGAAGGTCGAGGTGCTCTCGGTGCAGGACAACACGCTGGGCGACGAAGCCTTCACTGAGCGCGGCCTGGAGCGTGGGTGAGCGGAGCGCTTCTTCTCATCGCGGTTCAGTTGTGCGCGGGGCAGGTGGACGACGCGGGAGTCGACGCGGGAGCCGCTGCGCCGAAGATGGACATCGAAGAGTTCGGCGCCCCGTCGGGTTCGCCGATGTCGATCGACTCGTTCGATGCGTCGCCTGGCGATGCGGGAGTGCCGAGCGACGTCGGGTTCTTCCAGAACAACGCCTCACCATCGAACACGCGGCTGTACGGATTTTTCCGGGGGCTTGGCGCGGTGGACACGTCGTTCGATTCCTTCCGCGATGATCCGCTCCCAGAGAACGTCGCGGAGCTGAGAGCGCGAGCTCACATCGGCGCGGACGTGAAGTTCTCCGAGGCGCTCCGCGCGAAGTTGGAAGCGCGAGCGATCTATCGAGCGGTCACCCAGCGCGGCTGGCAGAGACCGAAGGCGACGCTGGAGCCGATGATCGGTGATGCGTTCGTGGACCTCTACACGCAGAAGGTGGATCTGCGCGTGGGCTGGCAGATCGTCTCGTTCGGAGCGAACCCGGTGTTCGCGCCGGCGGATCAGCTCAACCCGCGCGATTTCAGAGAGAGCCTGCTGCTCGCCGAGCCGGAGGACTTGAAGCTCCCGAACTTCGCCGTGAGAGCGAACTTCAACATCGGCAAGGCGGAGGTCACCGCCGCGTACTTCCCGTTCTTCGAGCCGGATCGCTACAACGTCTTCGGACAGGACGAGGCGTTCCTGCAGCCGGACTTCGGGCAGGCGCTGCCGTTCAAAGTGGACCCGTCGATCGAGGATCAGCTCCAGCCGCGCGTGCTGGAGACGCAGCGGCCGAAGGCGTACCCATGGGAGGGAGACCTCGGGCTGCGTGCGACGACGAAGGTGAACGAGGTCACCGTCGGCGCGAGCTGGGTGTGGGGCTACGAGAAGATCCCCGAGGTCACACTGGATCCGGAGCTCGCGCGAGTGCTCTCGGATCGCGCCGCGGGCCGCCCACCGAATGAGGCCGCGTCGCTATCCGTCCAGAACCGGTTCAACGCGGGGGAGCAGCTCGCGCACGGGCGCTATCAGCGGCAGCACGTGCTCTCACTCGAGGCGAGCACGCTGTTCAAGTCAGCGCAGATCGACGCGGACCTGAGCTACACGCCGGCGCAGACGCTGATCGACGACCAGTTCAATCCGGTTCGCCTGAGCACGGTGACGTGGGTGCTCGGAGTCACGCAGGCCGCGGATTCGGATCTTCTCTACAACGTCACGTACATCGGCATGGCGATCCCGGGAGTGAGCGCGGATCAGCTGCTGCTGATTCTGGAGCCGTCGACCGCGAGAGGAGCGCCGCGCACCGCGTTTCTGCACGGGGTGATTGGAACGGTGGGTTATCGGTTTCTGGATCGCAAGCTGGAGGCGACCGTGCGCGGAGCGGTGGAGTATCGGGGCTTCGCGGTCGCGCCTCGCGTGACGTACGCCTTCACCGAGAGAATCACCGGGATCCTCGAGGCGGAGATTTACGAGGGGAAGAAGTACAGCCCGTTCGGGTACTTCGACCGGAACGATCAGATCCTCGCGGGCGTGCAGTTGGCGCTGTTCTGACCTTCACTCCGCGGAGAGCTGCGGCGGGAACTCCGGCATCGCTCGCTGAAGCGCCCAGTCGAGGAACGGGACCTTTCGCGTGTCGCGCACGCCGACCTTGTACTTCGCGGACGCGAACGTGACGGTGTCCTTGTCCGCCTTCTTCGCGCTCGCAAGGCGATCGAACTGGACGTCGACGATTCCTGCTGCGGCGGAGAGCACTTGCTCGCGGAAGTGTGAGTCGCCGCGATCCGCGAATGACCACTCCGTTGCGGCCGTGCGCTTCGCCGGCGGCGGCGGTTTCGTCCGGCCGAACGCGGTGACTTCGCAGCGATCGGCGTGCTCGGTGTCCTTGCTCTTCTGTGCGCCAGTGAGCCGGAGCGCTCCGTTCGTGAAGTAGAGCGCCGCCGGATCTTTCGCGACGCAGCGTTCGGACGTCGGGCCGCCGGAGACTTCTTCGCTCGCGCAGGAGGCGTCG
>JBJMQN010000569.1:0-4691 GCA_045802665.1 Myxococcaceae bacterium
TGATCAGGTCGTCTTCGGCCAGGTCATCCCGACGATCACCGCGCCGTCCATCGCTCGCGAAGTGGTGCTCGCCGCGGGCCTGCCGCGCAAGATTGAAGCGCACACCGCCACGCGCGCCTGCGCCACTTCGATCCAGTGTCTGATCGACGCGTCGAACGCGATCGCGCTGGGCCAATCCGAGGTGGCGATCATCGGCGGCACCGAGTCGATGTCGGATCCGCCGATCTTCGCGTCTCGTCCGCTGGCGCAGGCGCTGGTGGCGTCCAGCCGCGCTCGGTCGTTCGCGGATCGGATCAAGCCGTTCCAGAAGCTGCGCGCGAAGGATCTCGTCCCCAATCCGCCCGCCATCGCCGAGTACTCCACCGGCCAGACGATGGGCGAGTCCGCGGAGAAGATGGCGAAGGAGAACCGCATCTCGCGCAAGGAGCAGGACGAAATTGCGTTTGCCTCGCACAGCAACGCCGCGAAGGCGTGGGCCGAGGGCAAGTTCGATCAGGAAGTGATGCACGTCCCGGTCGCGCCGTCGTTCGAGACGGTCTCCAGCAAGGACAACATCGTGCGTGCGGACACCTCGGTGGACGCGCTCTCGCAGCTCAAGCCCGTGTTCGATCGCAAGTACGGCACGGTCACCGCCGGCAACGCCTCGCCGCTGACGGATGGCGCGGCGGCGGTGCTGATCATGAGCGAGGAGAAGGCGAAGGCGCTGGGGTACGAGGTGATGGGGTATCTGCGCAGCTACGCGTTCGCGGCGACGGATCCCGCGGATCAGCTGCTGCAGGGGCCTGCGTACGCGGCGCCGATTGCGCTCGACCGGGCTGGAATGAAATTGCAGGACGTGGATCTCGTCGAGATGCACGAGGCGTTCGCCGCTCAGATCGCGTCGAATCTCCAGGCGTTCGCGTCGAAGTCGTTCGCGGACAAGCTGGGCCGCAAGGAGCCGCTGGGGGAAGTGGATCGCAGCCGGCTGAACGTGAATGGCGGTTCCATAGCGCTGGGGCATCCGTTCGCGGCGACCGGCGCTCGCATCGTCACTCAGGCGCTCAATGAGCTTCGGCGCCAGAACAAGAACACCGTGTTGTGCACCGTGTGCGCCGCGGGTGGCCTCGGGGCTGCCGTGGTCCTGGAGCGTGAGTGATGAACGCCTTCAAGTACGCAGTTGAAGAGGGAGTCGCCGTCGTCACCTTCGACATCGAAGGCGAGCCGGTGAACACGCTCTCGCCGGACGTCGGCGCGCTGTTCGAGGTGGAGCTCACCAGGGCGGAGAAGGATCCCAACGTCGTCGGCGTGGTCTTCATCTCGGGCAAGAAGGACAGCTTCATCGCCGGGGCGAAGATCGATCTGCTGCAGCAGATCAAGACCGCGGCCGAAGGCGTGGCGATGGCGAAGAACGGGCAGGACGGCTTCAACCGGCTGGACGCGTTCAGCAAGCCAGTGGTCGCCGCGATTCACGGCAGCGCGCTGGGCGGCGGGTTGGAGTGGGCGCTCGCGTGCGACTACCGCATCGCGACGGACTCACCGAAGACGGGGCTCGGGTTGCCTGAAGTGCAGCTCGGCCTGATTCCGGGCGCGGGCGGGACGCAGCGGCTCACGAGGCTCGTTGGCGCGCAGGCGGCGCTGGATCTCATCCTCACCGGCAAGACGCTGAAGCCTTCGAAGGCGAAGAAGCTCGGCGTCGTCGACGAAGTCGTGCCGCAGCCGATCCTGCTGGAGATCGCGAAGAGCCGCGCGAAGGAGCTCGCGTCCGGAAAGCTCAAGGTCGAACGCAACGGCGCGCTCGGTCTTCGCAGCGTTGGCAAAGGTCAGGGGCTCGGCGACATCTTGAAGGGTCTCGCCAACCGCGAGGCGTGGGCGGAGCTCGCTCTCGAGGAGAACCCCGTCGGGCGGAAGATCCTCTTCGATCAGGCGCGGAAAGAGCTGCTCAAGAAGACGAAGGGCAAGTACCCCGCACCGGAACGAGCGCTGGAGGCGATCCGCGAAGGCCTCGACCACGGCATGGAGGCGGGCCTCAAGAAGGAGCGTGAGGTCTTCGGCGAGCTCGTCGTGTCGGATGTCAGCAAGCGCCTGGTGGAGATCTTCTTCGCGACCACCGCGCTGAAAAAAGACAACGGCACCAGGAATCCGGCAGTGAAGGCGCGCGAGGTGAAGCGGATTGGCGTGCTCGGCGGCGGGCTGATGGGCTCTGGCATCGCGTACGTCACCGCGAACAATCAGGGCGCGTCCGTGCGCATCAAGGACAAAGACGACGCTGGTGTCGGCCGAGCGCTGAAGCACGTCTACGGCCTGTTCGAGGAGCGCACCCGCAAGCGTTCCATCACCTGGCGCGAGCGCGATCAGAAGCTCGCCCTCGTCACCGCGACCACCGACTACTCCGGCTTCAAGAGCGTGGACCTCGTCATCGAAGCGGTGTTCGAGGATCTGAAGCTGAAGCACGCGGTGCTCGCGGATGTGGAGGCGGTCACGCGTCCGGATGCGATCTTCGCGTCGAACACGTCCACGATTCCGATCACCAAAATCGCGCAGGCGTCGAAGCGCCCCGAGACGGTGATCGGGATGCACTACTTCAGCCCGGTCAACAAGATGCCGCTCCTGGAGATCATCACTCACAAGGCGACGGCGGAGTGGGTGACGGCGACGGCGGTGGAGGTTGGGAAGCGGCAGGGCAAGACGGTGATCGTCGTGAACGACGGGCCGGGCTTCTACACGTCGCGAATTCTCGCGCCGTACATGAACGAGGCGGCGTACCTCCTGCTCGAGGGCGCGGACATCCAGGATCTCGACAAGAGCCTCGTGGAGTTCGGCTTCCCGGTGGGACCGATCACGCTGCTGGATGAAGTCGGCATCGACGTCGCGGAGAAGGCGGGGAAGATTCTCTACGAGGCGTTCGGTGAGCGGATGGCGCCGCCGCCCGCGATGTCGAAGCTCATCGACGACGGACGGCTCGGGCGCAAAGCGAAGAAGGGCTTCTACAAGTACGAGAGCGGCAAGAAGAAGGAAGTGGACGAGACCGTCTACGCGCTCATGCCGGGCGGGAAGGATCGCAAGAAGCTCGATCGCGCGGAGATGGCGGAGCGGGTGTCACTGCAGATGGTGAACGAAGCGATCCGCTGCCTCGGCGAGGACATCCTGCGTTCGCCGCGCGATGGCGACATCGGCGCGATCTTCGGCCTCGGCTTCCCGCCGTTCCTCGGTGGACCGTTCCGGTACGCGGACTCGATCGGCGCGGCGCGGCTGCTGGAGCGGATCGAGCACTACCACCAGAAGTTCGGCAAACGCTTCGAGCCGGCGCCCCTGCTTCGCGACATGGCGAAGACGGGCAAGTCGTTCTACTCGGCGGAGAAGCGTTGAGCGTTCCGCGGTGAGCGGCGAGCGGGCTCAAGCGCTGCGCGCGTTCGAAGCGCTTCCCCTGACGGAGCGGCTGTTCGTGCGGGCTCGGCTTTCGTCGGCTCCGCTCGAAGAGCTGGCTCGGCGCGCGCCCGCGGGACGGATCGTCGACATCGGTTGCGGGCACGGCGTGCTGTCCGCGCTGCTCGCCACGCGATCGGATCGGCAGGTGCTCGGGATCGATCCGGACCCCAGGAAGATCGATTGGGCTTCGAGGAGCGTCGGTCGGCTTCCGAATGCGAAGTTCGAAGTCGGGACGGTGCAGGAGCTCGCCGCTCGTTCGCCGGAGCAGTTCGACGCGGCCGTGGTCGCGGACGTGCTGTACCTCTTGCCGACGGCTGAGTGGCTGGACTTCCTGCGCGCGACGTCTGCGCTGCTCAAGCCGGGTGGGGTGCTGCTCCTCAAAGAGGCCGAGGCGGATCAGTCGTGGCGCTACTGGAAGTGCGTCGCGCAGGAGGCGCTGATGGTGCGCCTGCTTCGGCGCACGCAGTCCAGCGGGGCGGTGGGCTTCGCGCCTCGCGCGGTGCTGGAGTCGAACCTGACGGATGCGGGCTTCGCGATCGACGAGACCGTCTCGCTCGCGCGCGGGTACACGACGCCGCACGTGCTGTTCGTGGCTAGGAAAGCTGCGCGATGAAGTCGAACACGCGCTGCATCTCGCCTTCCGGATCCTCCAGCGCCACGGCTATCTCAGCGAGCACCACCCGGGCGTTCCAGTGCCGGGGCTGATCCTCCAGCGCTCGCCGCGCCAGGGTGTAGCCGCTCGTCGTGTTGCCGCCGTCGAGCAGCTTCTCGGCGAGCTCCACCAACGCGTCCGCTCGACGGGCGTTGAGCTCGAGCAGCTGGTTCATGCCCGCGTCGAACTCGCCCGCCTTCTCGCGTTCGAACGCCCGGGCCACCGCTCTGCGCTGCCTGAAGCCGTCGAACAGTCCCATTGCGCTACCCGAACAGCTCTCCGTAAGTGCACAGCCGAGCGCCGCGTTGCGCCAACGCTTCGCGCACCCGCTTCGACGTGAGCGCCGCCACCTCGCGCTCCCAGCCGTAGCTCCACGAAGGATCCTCCTGGACCGAGCCCGGATGTTCGCCCGGATGACAGCCAATCTCGTGGCGTCCCCCGGGAAGCGATCGGATCAGCTCCACGAGCCGCGCCTCATCCATCATCCCCGCCTCGAACGTGCCGTTTCCATCGAGCTGCCGCACGCCACGCAACGTCGCCAACGACAGCGCAGAAAGAATCGACGCCTTCACCGCCGCGCCCGGAGTCCGAAGCCATTCGCGCCGTGGCCGTTGAATCGGCGCGCGGATCGGAA
>JBJMQN010000570.1:0-5554 GCA_045802665.1 Myxococcaceae bacterium
GGAGCCTACGAGGCAGAGGAGGAGGACGCTGATTCTTCGCATGCTGGGGGCGGGGGAACGCGCGGCGGATGTTACCTGCATCCCCGGGGTCAGTGCATTTCCCGGACGCGCCCAAAACGAGCTCTTCACTGAGGCGCGCCGGACACCAGGCGAGCGCAGACGACCGCAGTGGACAACGGCCGGTCGATCAACCCCTGCAGGCCGCGGGGACTCGAATCCCTCTGCGAACCGTTCGACTCCGGCTGTGAAATTTCGAACGCAAACGTTGATCAGCGCGACACACCCATGCTTGGGTGCGCGCCCTTCAACCCACCCGGGAGCTACACCGCATGGCGAAGCTGAGTGATTTCGTGACGTTCAAGGATCAGAAGCTGGCCCGGCAGTATCCGGACGGCTCCAAGATCCCCATGTCCACGCTGTTCGAGGCCTACTTCGACGGCGGGATCGACCTGCCCGACAACCTCGAGCCCTTCCTCGATCACCGCCACGCGCTGGTGACGTACGACATCACGAAGGAGCACCTGAAGTTCTTCTTCACGCGCTTCATCCCCGAAGTGGCGATCCACTCCAAAGAGCAGGACGAGCGCATCGTCCGGTCCCACTACGACCGCGGCAACGACTTCTTCGAGTACTTCCTCGGAGAGCGCATGGTCTACACGTGCGGCATCTTCAAGAAGGGCCCGGAGTTCGAGACGCTCGAGCAGTCGCAGGACAACAAGCTCAACATGGTGTTCGGCAAGCTGCAGGTGAAGCCGGGCGATGAGCTGCTCGACGTGGGCTGCGGCTGGGGCACGGCCATTCGCCACGCGGCGAAGCACTTCGGTGCGGACGCCACGGGCGTGACGATCGCGCAGAAGCAGACCGAGTTCGGCAACAACCGGATCAAGGCGGCGGGCCTGGAGAACAAGGCGCGCGTGCTCTGCCTCGACTACCGCGACATCCCGAACAAGCAGTGGGACAAGATCGTCTCGCTGGAGATGGTGGAGCACGTCGGCGTGAAGAACTTCAACAAGTTCCTCCGCCAGATGTACGGGCTGCTGAAGGACGACGGCCTGTTCCTGATGCAGTGGACCGGGCTTCGCCGAGGCGGCGACCTGGGCGTGCCGGTGATCGGCCTGCGTCCCGAGGACCTCATCTGGGGCCTCTTCATGAACAAGTACATCTTCTCCGGCGCGGACGCGTCGCTGCCGCTCGCCGACGTGGTGCTCGGCATGGAGCGCGCGGGCTTCGAGATCCAGACCGCGGAGAACATCACCGTTCACTACGGCCACACGATCAAGATGTGGCACAACAACTGGGTCGCCAATAAGCAGAAGGTGCTCGACACCTACGGCGATCGCTGGTTCCGCATCTGGCACATGTTCCTCGGCTGGTCTCCGCGCATCGCCTTCCAGGGCAACGCGGCGTGCTTCCAGGTCGTGGCGAACAAGAACCTCGACAGCTTCAACCGCAACGTCTTCATCGGACACGCGGGCGTGGGCGCGGCTGCGAACCACTCCGCGGAGCAGGCGCCGATGACCGCCGTGCGCGAGCCGGGCAAGCGCCCGACGACCGCCGAGGCGTAGAGAGCTCTGAAGTGACGAGCCGGGCTGCCTCGAAAGGGGTGGCCCGGTTTTCATTTGCGGGGGATGCGCATGGGTTCGGAACGCTGCAAGATGAGCGCGATGGCCGAGAAGGAACATCCGGACTCAGTGGGCTTCCCGTCGGAGTGGAACCGGACGGCGTTTCCGTCGTACGGGCCTGATTGGGACGCGGCGATCGAGTACGGGATCGATGTGTCGCTGCTGCTCGAGAACCTCGCGCGGACTCCGACTGAGCGGCTCGAACGGCTTCAGCAGATGGTCGATTTCCATGAGGCGCTGCGAGCGGCCAACAAGAGCGAGCCGTGAGCTACCTCCAGCTCATCGGGGTGCTCGATGCGGCTGGCGTGGAGTTCGTGATCGTCGGTGGGACGGCCGCGGTGCTCCATGGCGCAAGCACAGCGACCTACGACCTGGACGTGCTGATGCAATTCACTCCGGAGAATTGCGCGCGTCTGCTCGAAGCGGTTCGGCCTCTCGACCCGCGGCTCGCGCACACTCCCGACAAACGTCCGTTGGCGCTGACGGTCGAAGAGCTCGCGCCGTTCAAGAACCTGTACCTGAACACGCGCCTCGGCCGGCTCGACGTCCTTGGCAGCCTGCCGCCGATCGAAAGTGCCGAAGAAGTGCTTCGAACGGCCCAGCAGATGGTCGTAGCCGGCGTGAACGTCCGGGTCGTCGCACTCGATCTGCTCATCAAAGTGAAAGCGGCGATGAACCGTCCGAAGGACAAGCAGACGGAGATCGAGCTGCGAGCGGTAGCAGCCGCCCGGAAACGTTAGTTCTTCGTCCGCTCCTGCAGGTATCGCAGTCCGCCGACGCGGTACCACCGATACCCATACGCCTCGAGCTGCACGGCGTGCTGGCCGCGCCCGTCCGCGTGCGAGTGATCGTTCGTGATGAGGTTCACGAGCTGGCCGCTCTCCTGATCGCCCGCGCCGAACTTCGTCTCCTGCGGATGCCCGACGAGGTTGTGCAGCGTGACGACCGAGTTGCCGCGCCAGTCGAAGCGAAGCGCGACCACACTTCGGCGATTGGTCTTCAGCGCGCGCCACTTCCCCCAGCCGATCTCGGGGCACTCCTTCCGCATCCGGATCATCCGCTCGGTCCAGTTGAGGAGCGATTCAGGATCTCTCCGCTGATCCGCCACGTTCACCTTCTCGTAGCTGAACTCGCCGCGATCGATGACAGGAAGAATGCACTGATCGGCCGACGAGAACCCCGCGTTCTTCTCCGTCGACCACTGCATCGGCGTGCGCACCGACGCGCGCTCGCGGAGCCGCAGATCCTCGCCCATCCCGATCTCGTCGCCGTACCGCATCACCGGCGTTCCCGGCAGCGAGAACATCAGGCTCGTCGCGAGCTCCAGCCGCCGCCTGTCTCCATTCAGCATCGGCGGGAGCCTTCGCCGCAGCCCGCGATCGTAGAGCTGCATCTTCTTCTTGTCCGGCCCGAACTCGGCGAACACGCGCTGCCTGTCTTCCGGCTTGAGCCGCCCGAGATCAAGCTCGTCGTTGTTCCGTAAGAAGTGCGCCCACTGCGCGGTCTCCAGATTCAGCCGCGTGCTCTCCAGCGCCTTGATGAGCGGCTTCGAATCTCCGACGGCCAGCGAATGGAACAGGCTCTGGTTCGCGTAGAAGTTGAAGATCATGTGCAGCCGATCTCCGCGCTCGCCGAAGTAGTCGAAGTCCTTCTCCGGCAGGACGTTGGCCTCGCCGAGCATGATCGCGTCGCCCGCTCGCCACTGCACGAACGTCCGCATGTCGCGGAGCTCGCGGTACATCTCCGGGTGACCCTTCGCCACGCCCTCTTTTTGAATCACGAACGGCACCGCGTCGATCCGGAACCCGCTCACGCCCGCCTGCAGCCAGAAGCCCATGATGCGGCGGAGCTCGGTCTGAACTTCCGGGTTGCTGTTGTTCAGGTCCGGTTGGAACTTGAAGAAGCGATGGAAGTAGTACTGCCGCGCCTTCGCATCCCACGACCACGTCTCGCGCTGGACGCCCGGGAACACCATTCCCATGTTCGCGTCGGCGGGCCGCTTCTTCGACCAGATGTAGTAGTCGCGGAAGCGTGAGCCGGGATTCTCGCGCGCCTCCTTGAACCACGGGTGCTGATCCGAGGTGTGGTTCACCACCAGATCCATGATCACGCGGATGCCGTGCTTCTTCGCCTCGTGCGCGAACTCCACGAAGTCCCCGAGCGACCCCAGCTTCGGATCCACGTTGTAGTAGTCGGTGATGTCGTAGCCGTTGTCGCGCCCGGGCGAAGGTTGAAACGGCAGCAGCCACAGACACGTGACGCCCATGCCGGAGAGGTAGTCCAGCCTCCGCATCAGGCCTTCGAAGTCGCCGACGCCGTCGCCGTTCGAATCCATGAACGTCTTCACGTCGAGGCAGTAGACGACGGCATTTTTGTACCAGAGGTCGCGGATCACAGAAGAGCGGTTGAAGCACCGTGCGGCAGGAAGTAGGAGTGCCTTCCTCCATGAGCGGCAAGCGCAGAACAGTCACCGCCACGCGCTACGTGATGCCGTTCAAAGAGGGCGGCTCACTCCCGGGGCTCGTCGAAGCGGACGATGATGGCCTGTACGTCGTGAAGTTCCGCGGCGCGGGTCAGGGGCCGAAAGTTCTCATCGCGGAGTTGATCGCGGCGAGGCTCGCGGAGGCGCTGGAGCTTCACGTTCCGGAAGTGGTGTTCATGCAGCTGGAGGCCGCGCTGGGGAGAGCAGAGCCCGACTCCGAGATTCGCGAGCTGCTCAAGGCGAGCGTCGGCCTGAACCTCGCGCTGGACTATCTGCCCGGGAGCGTCACCTTCGATCCGATCGCGGGGCCGTTTCCGGACGTCGCCTATGCCTCGAAGCTGGTGATGTTCGACGCGTTCATCACGAACGTGGATCGCACGCCGAAGAATCCGAACATGCTGTGCTGGCACGGCGGGCTCTGGCTCATCGATCACGGCGCGTCGCTCTACTTCCAGCACATGTGGAGCGCTGAGGACCGGCTCGCGGGGAGCCAGAGTGCGTTCAACCAGATCAACCGCCACGTCCTGCTGCCGTTCGCGAAGGAGTTGCAGAAAGCGGCGGACGAGCTGCGCTCGCGTTTCAACGATGCGTTGTTCGATGACGCCACCGCTCAGATTCCGTCCGACTGGATGACGCCGGATTCCGGTTTCGAGAACATCGCCGCGCTTCGAACGGCGTACCGGAGCTGGCTGAGCGCCCGGCTCGCCGCGCTTCCCATCTTCCTCGAGGAGGCCGAACGTGCCCGCGCGCAGCTCGTTTGATTACGCCATCGTTCGAGTGGTGCCGCGCGTCGACCGCGAGGAGTTCGTGAACGTGGGCGTCATCGTCTACTGCCTCGAGCGCGATTTTCTGGTCGCGAAGATCGAGCTGGACGAGCAGCGCCTGTGCTCGTTCGCGCCGAACGTGGACCTGTCGCTCGTGAAGCCGCATCTGGATTCGTTCACGAAGATCGCCGCGGGCGGAAAAGACGCTGGGCCCATTGGTCAGCTGCCGCAGAAAGATCGCTGGCATTGGCTCGTCGCGCCGAGGAGCACGATCATTCAGACGTCGGCGGTGCACTCGGGGATCGCGGAGTCTCCGGAGACAGCGGTGGAGAAGCTGCTCGACAAGGTGGTGCGTCCGCCGAAACCTCCATCATCGAATCAGAAGCCCTGATCGGCCGCAATCCGCCGCGCGCCGTATGGCCGGGCCGGTACCGCGGCGTTACTCCTCGCGCGCTCAGATGAACCGCCCCACCGATGAAGAGCTGAGCCGGCTGCAGCACCTCGCCGCGAAGGCGCAGGAGCTCATTGCGCACGTGCCCCGGCTCGACGTCGTGTTCGGTCACATGCGGCTGCGCACGTCCGCGCGGGAGACGGATGTGTTCCTCGGCGCGCTCAGCCGGACCGCGCCGGAGGTGTCGCTGATTCATTGGCAGACCGCGCCGCTCGCGGAGGTGTTCTTCGCGTAC
>JBJMQN010000571.1:0-2433 GCA_045802665.1 Myxococcaceae bacterium
CAAGGGCAAGCACAACGGCTACGTCATCGAAGGTGACGGCGACCACACGGGCACGATCATCGACGGCTTCGTCTTCGATAAGGCGACCGAGAACAAGTACAAGCCGAACGGCGACCTCGACTACGACAACTCGGAGAAGCAGGAGCACCTGTGGCTCGCGAAGCCCGGCTGCATCATCCGCAACAACCTGTTCGTGAACGGCGCGGAAGGCTCGATCCGGATCGGCAACGGGATCACGGTCGAGAACAACATCTTCATCAACCACCACATCCGGACGATCGTGGTGCAGCGCGGGTTCGGGAACGCGCCGGTGGTGATCCGGAACAACACCTTGGCGTTCTCGTGGGAGATCCGCTTCGGCGAGGGCAACGGCCGCAACGGGCACCTGCTCTCGATTGAGAACGGCGTGAACGCGATCATCGACAACAACATCTTCGAGTTCGCGGACAACGACGCGATCCGGCTGATGGCGGACCCCGCTGACGTGGAGCTCACCAACAACACGTTCAACCACAACCTCTGGGCGGACGTGTTCCGGCCTCAGGACACGCAGAGCGTGGACGACAAGACCTTCAACCAGCTGAAGGACTTCAAGTTCAAGAAGCTCTCGGGGAACCAGGTCATCTCGGCGGGCCTGCCGGTGGATCAGAAGTTCCTCGACGCGTACCTGAACCGCACCGCGTACGTGCCCGGCAAGGTCACGATGGACGACTGGAACCAGCTGCGCGAGATGCTGGATCAGCCGGTCATCGCGACGGGCGGGCAGGGGCCGTCAGGCTTCATGCCGCTGTACCCGTGGGACAAGGCGCTCAAGCTCTTCCCGAAGAATCCGAAGGTCACCGCCGGTGCGCGCGCGAAGGATCTTCCGGTGTCGTTCACCGGCGTGGCTCGCGTGGAGACCAACTACGACTACCAGGACATCAACTGGGCGGAGGCCGGGACGAGTCCGTATGCGTGGGACAAGTTCCAGGGCCAGCGCGTGGCGATGAAGGTCGTGATCAAGGAGATGGACAACCAGTACCAGCTCAACGACGTCTCGAAGGACGAGTACTCGCCGTTCACCTTCACCGGCCCCGAGGGCACCGACTCCGGCGGTCTGCCGATGCGCGCCTACGTGAAGAAGGGCAGCAAGGCGGAGCGAGCGGTCCGCGCGGCCAGGTCCTACAGCTCCGGCACGCCCGAGCAGTGGTACGTGATCAAAGGCCTCGCGAAGCCGGGACGACAGATGGTCGTCGAGGTCGTCGAGCGGGCGGACTGAGCGGACTGCGTAGAGCGTCGAGGCTCGAGCGGACGTCGTTCCGCTGCAGCGGCGCTTCCATCGGTGTGCGCACTGCGGCGATGCGTGAGTTGAACGCGCGTCTCAATGCAGTCGCACGGCGAGCTTGCCGACGTGGTGTTTCTCCACTTCGCGGTGCGCCTGCGCGACCTCGTCGAGGCTGTACACGCGGTTGAGCTCGATGCGGAAGGGCTGGTCACCGATGAGCTCGTTGAGCCGGGCGAACGCCTTCGCGTCGGGAGTTCCGTCGTAAGCGTGCCGTTCGACGCCGGCGGGGACCTTCGGCTCCGGCTCGACTCCGTTCGGGAACGCGACGCGTCCGCCCTTCTTCATCGACTTGAGCGCCTCGTCGAGCTTGTCGTTCCCCGCGAGGATCAGCGCGGCGTCGAAGCCGCTGGGGGCGAAGTCGCGAACCGCTTTCACGAAGTCGTCGTGATGGCCGTCGATCACCGCGTCCGCGCCCAGCGTCTCGACGAGCTCCACACCGTCTTCGCCGGAGGCCACCGCCAGCACCTCCGCGCCCATGCGTTTGGCGAGCTGAACCGCGATGTGTCCGATGCCGCCGCTCGCGCCGAAGATGAGGAGCCGCTGGGACGGTTGGAGCTCGAGCTCGTCGTCCAGGCCTCGCAGCGCAGTGATGCCGTCCGCTCCGAGCGCGCCCGCCTCATCCATCCGCACGCCCGGCGGAATCGTCGCCGCGTTGTCCTCCTTCACCTTCGCGAACTCGGCGTAGAAGCCGCCCGGAAAGCCGTACGCGTAGACGCGATCGCCAATCTGGAAGCGCTTCGCCTTCGCGCCGACGGCCACCACTTCGCCCGCTCCGTCGCTGCCGAGCACCATCGGAAAGCGCGTGTTCCCCTCGTCCATCCCGCCCTCGCGCAACCAGGGATCCCACACGCCGATCCCGGCGGTCTCCAGCCGGATCAGGATCTCGTCGTCGGCGGGCTTCGGAACCGGCAGCGTGCGGCTCTTCAGGACTTCGGGTCCGCCGAAGCGATCGATCGCCGCGGCCTTCATCTGCTCGGGAATGGTCGGGTTCATGTGCAGCAACCCTCGTCATTCACCCACCGAAGTACGACCCGTCAGGACGCCAATGCGCGCCGGCTGCTCTCTCCTCCCCTCCGCGAGTGGCCGCTCGAGGGGCCGAATGATTCGCG
>JBJMQN010000031.1:0-3585 GCA_045802665.1 Myxococcaceae bacterium
GCGGCAGGAGCGCGCGGTGCTGGAGACGCGGCTCGCGGCTGAAGTGGAGAAGGCGAAGCTCGAGGCGGCGGCGGCGGCGGCGCGGCATGGCTCGGACATGGAGCTCGTCATCCAGGCTGCGCGGCTCGAGCAGGCGAAGACGGAGATGACGGCGGCGCGGCGTCAGACGCTGGAGGAGGAGCTCCTCATCGCACAGCTCGAAGCGAAGCGGACGGAGCTGCAGCTCGAGCTCGAGCTCAAGCGCACGCGTGCTCTCAAAGACGTGGAGAACACCGTGTCCCCCGAGGTCATCCAGCTCATGGTCGCGCAGCAGCTCCCGCAGATCGCCGCCGGGTTCGCGCAGAAGATGGGCAACGTGAACGTGACCGCTATCGATGGAGCGAATCCGTTCGGCTTCGTCGCCGCGGCCGTGGATGGCGTGATGTCGCTCGCGAAGAACGCGGGGCTGAAGATGCCGGAGGTGAAGAACGCTCCGGACCGGACGCCGTAGCCGCGCTCACGAAGGAAGCGGGCGCTCGGATCTCGATTCGAGCGCCCGCAGCTTTTTTACGCGAGCACTGCCCCGAAATCCGGCGATCGGAAAACCGGTGGAAACACGCGTACCTATTGGAGAAACCACACCAATTCGACGTCGAAATTGGCGATCTTTCTGGCGATCTGCCCGGCGATCTTTTACGGCGCCTGATTCGCCGCATTCGGTGTGCAGCTCGGGAGCAGCCTCGCCGACCACGCGCCGCCACTCGGCCGGCGGCCGAAGCACTTTCCGGAGATCGAGCTGCCCGAGTAGTAGTTGTCGTGCGAGTCCACGACGACGCCGGACGGGTTGATCAACCGGATCTGATCCGCGGAGGCGACGTTGATGCCGGAGAAGAACACCAGCATCGTTCCCTGCGCGGCGATCTGGTTGTTCCCCGCGATCGTCTTCGGCGCGGATCCTCCGGCCGCATCATCCACCTGCCAGCCATCCATCGCGACGGGGGTGCTCGCCGGGTTGTAGATCTCCACCCAGCCGCCGTTTCCGCCGAGGAACTCGTTGATCACCAGCGGCCCCTGCGTCGCGACCTGGCAGCTGCCCTGAACGCACGCGCCGGACCCGCCTGACGAAGGCGTGCACGCGGTCCCGTCCGGCTTCGGCTCCACGAGGCAACTTCCCGTCGAGGTCGCGCAGGTGCCGACCTTGCACTGCTCGGAAGGATCCACGCACAGCACCGGCGCGCCGCCTCCGCACTGACAGGTCGACGACCACTGCTCGCCGAGGGTGCACTTGTTTCCGTCGTCGCAGGATGAGCCCGGCTTCTCGCCACCGGGAGTGCACGCAAGCTGCGCCGCGTTCACGCCACCATTGGGCGTGCACGCATCCAGCGGATGATCGAGCCACGCGGACGCATCCGGCGATCGTCCGTAGCAGACCGCGCTGCCTGCGCCGGTCGTGCTTCCGCCCGCGTTCAAATCCGATCGAGTCGTCCCGCACACGCCGCCAGAAAAGCCGCTGGAGAGCAGCCGGCACGCGTCCGCGTTCACCGAATCCACGCTGCTGAACGCGAGCCACACGCGCTCGCCGGGCGCCACTCGGCCGCATGCGGATCCTCGCCCAGCACTCGAGCACGTCGTCGATCCCGCCGCGTGGTGAACGTTTGAATCCGTCAGCAGCTTCGGGGTCGCGCCGCCTTCTTTGTCGTCGACGAAGAAGCAGCGAGTGGGGTCCTGGTAGAGGTCCACGGTCTTGCTGCCGGGATTGATGAGCTCGATGTAACCGCCGGTCCCGGACTGGCACTCATTCACGAGGACCGGCGCCGTGCCGAGGTCCTGGCTGAACGCGCTCACCTCGTCGTCCGCGAGATCCGAAGGGCCGCCGTGATCCGTCAAATCATCCTGAGCATCCGAGGGCATGGCGCCGCCGCACGCGGAGAACGTCAGCACCAACACTGCCCAGCCGAGACGCTTCATCATGTGGGATGGGCTCCTACCATCATGAAGTTATCGCCGCCACCCGGACAGAGTTGTGGGCGGCCCCGGGGCCTCGATCGGGCCGTGCCGTGGAAGTGCCCGACCGCTATAAGGGTTTCGCCCGTTCTGCACCGACCATGAATCGCCAGAAGCTCGTCCTCTTCGCCGTCGTCCTCGGCCTTTTGGTGGCCGTCATTCCGGAGTTTTTTCCGACCGGCCCCACGAGCAGCGTCAACGCCGCGGGGCTCTTCGAGTCGGGGCAGTTCCTCGTCGGAACGCTGGCGACGCTGCTCGCGGGACTGCTCTCGGCGCTGACGCCGTGCGTGTATCCGCTGATCCCGATCACGGTGAGCGTGTTCGGCGCTCGGAAAGCGGAGAGCCGCGGCAAGGCGCTGCTGCTCACGAGCTCGTACGTGGTCGGCATGGGCGCGGTGTTCGCGGCGCTCGGCGTCGTCGCGGCGAAGTCGGGTGCGGCGTTCGGCGCGGTGCTCGGAAATCCATTCGTGGTCGGCGCACTCGCGATCTTTCTGCTCGTGCTGGCGGCGTCGATGTTCGGCGCGTTCGAGCTCGCGCTACCGTCGGGGCTCGCGGAGAAGGTGAACAACGTCGGTGGGGCGGGGCTCGCGGGCGCTTTCCTGATGGGCAGCGTGTCGGGGTTTCTCACCGCGCCCTGCACGGGTCCTGTGCTCACGGGCCTGCTCACGTTCGTCGCGAAGCAGGGGAACACGGCGTTGGGCGCGGCGCTGCTGTTCGTCTACGCGCTCGGCATCGGCATCCCGTTCTTCCTCATCGGCGTGTTCACGCTGAAGCTCCCGCGCGGCGGCGAGTGGATGGAGTGGGTGAAGAGCATCTTCGGCGTGGCGCTCGTCGCGCTGGCGATCATGTATCTGCGTGACGCAGTTCCGGCGCTGAAGGACGGCGCGGCGTACCTCGCGGCGCAGTTCGGTCACATCCCTGGCGCGCTGATCGCGGGCGCGCTCACCTTCGTGGGCGTGCTGCTCGGCGCGATGCACCTGTCGTTCAAGGCGTCGCGCGGCGAGTTCGCGATGAAGGCGCTGGCGGTGCTCGTCGTCGTCGTCGCGCTGCTTTTCCGGACCGGCGCGCTGAACGCCGGGCCGAAGGGTGAGTTGCTCGTGAAGGCGGGATTGCAGGCGCCGCCGGAGCATAAGGAACTGGTGTGGCACGCTCGGGTGAAGAGCGGATCGCTCGCGGCGCTGGATCAGAGCCTGCTCAAGGCGAAGGCGGAGAAGCGGCCGGTGATGATCGACTTCTACGCGGACTGGTGCGCGGCCTGTAAGGAGCTGGACCGGGACGTCTACGTCGAGCCCGCGGTCGTGCAGGAGGCGGATCGCTTCCTCAACATCAAGGTGGACGGCACGAACGAAGAGGACGATCTCGTCGCGCTCTACGAAAAGTTCGGAGTGAAGGGATTGCCGACGGTCGCGTTCGTGGACTCGAGCGGAGAGATCCTCCGAGACCCGAGAGTCACGGGCTACCTCGAGCCGAAGTTGTTCGTGAGCGAGCTGCGGAAAGTCCGCTGAGCCACCGTCGAGACGCTCGACGCTCGCCCTCGCTAGAACATCCGGTACCCCACGCCGACCTTCACGCTGTACCCGATCTGCCAGAGCGCGAGTCCCA
>JBJMQN010000572.1:0-8542 GCA_045802665.1 Myxococcaceae bacterium
AAACTCAATAACAAAACCACGCACATCCTATAAAACGGGATGGATCCGGACGGGAAGGCGATCCTCGACGAGCTGAAGAGCGAAGGATTGACCGCCGACGACGTCCACACCGTCCTCCTCACGCACGGGCACATCGATCACACCTCCGCCGCGGTGCTCTTCAAGAAGGCGAAGATCTACGTGGGCAAGGAGGACATCCCGCTCATCACCGGCGAGGACAAAGGAACCGGGCTCGGCGCGGTGTTCGCGAGGATGTCCACGCCGCGGCCGATGCCGAAGGATCTCCTCCCGCTGAATGGCGGCGAGACGCTGGAGGTCGACGGCGAGCAGGTGAAAGTCATCGCCGTTCCGGGTCACACCGATGGCAGCCGCATGTATCTCTACGGCGACGTCCTCTTCACCGGAGATTCGCTGCAGGGCGGCGGCAAGGAGCTCTCGCTCGCGCCGTCGTTTTTCAGCAAGGACGTGGCGAAGAATCGCAAGTCGCTCGAGGTGCTGAAGGAGCTGCCGTTCACGATCATCGCGGACGGGCACACCGGTGCGACGGCGAATGCTCGGGAGAAGTTGAAGCGGTTTCTGGCGAAGTGACCGTGCCTAGAGCTTCGAGGTGAAGTCCGGGTTCGACACCGGCGCGACGGAGCTGAACGAGTAGCGCTCCAGCGGCCCCTTCGCGTCGTCGATCTCCAACTCCACGGGAACCGCGAGCGCGGGATCGATGCAGATCTTCGCGCGCGTCGCGTAGAGGCTCTCGCCCCCCTTCGGCGCGGTGAACGTGAGGCAGTAGAAGCCGCGCTTGTCGAAGCCGTCGTCAGCGCGCGCGTAACCGCCGAGCGCCTTCGCCTTCGTAAACGCGTCTTCGAGGATCCCGATGGTTGGAAGGAACCCGAGATCGGTGATCCGGTGATTGCTCTCCCTTTTCGCTAACGGGTTATCGAGGCCGAGCCAGATGGCGCCCGCCATGCCGAGCAGCCCACCCTCGCGAACGCGGAACTGATCCTTCTTCACCGTCTCGTCGTAGAGGACCTTCCGGCCTTTCGACTCGCCGGCGGTGAACTCCGCGCGTACTGCAAACGGTGAGTCACGCACGATGAGATTGAGCGTGCTCGGCTCCTGCAGCTTGCCGTCGATGCGTTCGCGCTTGGTGAGCGTCGTGGAGTACGGGCTGAGCGACTTCGCGGCTTTCCGGTTCGCGTCGAGGAGCTGCTCGACGGAGGCGTTCTTGAACCAGCTCGCGAGCGCCTCGCGCGGCTCCTTGCTGACGATGGATTTGCGCTCCGCGAGTGGCAGTGAGGAGAAGGAGCTGAGATCGGTCATCGCGGCGCACACATAGTTTGAAACGCTGCGCCGGTCAGCCGTCCACGATGACGCCGTCGCGCGTGCCCTTGAACACCCGCAGCAGCAGATAGAGCGACGGGAACAGCAGCAATGATCCAGCGCCCAACGCGATCGCGGCGAGCTTCAAGGTCTTCGGATTTGCCGCTGCGTTCTGGACGGTGAGGTCAGGCGCGAGCAGATACGGATACTGGGCGACGGCCCAACCTCCGATCACGAGGACGATCGACGCCGCGATGGCGATCCTTGCGTACGCGATCCGGCCTCTTCTCATCAGCACGATTCCGAGAACCATCAGCACGAACGTCGCCGCGATCATCGCCATCGATTCGGGCCGGCCCGTGAGCCTCGAGATGAACGACGGCGCTTCCTTTGCCGCGAGGATGAACGAGACGATGGCGAGGAGCGCGGTCATGCCAGCGGTCCCTGTTGCTCGCGTGATGAAGTCCTTCCGCAACGCTTCGTCGTCCACCTCCACCGCCAGATACGTCGCGGCGAGCAGCGCGCAGATGCTCAGCGTGAGGACGCCCACCGAAATCGCGAACGGCCCCATCCACGGGAGCACGACTCCGTTTTCGAAGTGCACCCGGCCCGATGCTGATCCTCCGATGACGATTCCGAGGAGCACCGGCGCGATCACGCTCGCGGACGAGAACAGGAGCCCCCAACGTTTCCTCGGCTTCGGCTGCTCCCAGAGCGCGTGTCGGAACACGAACGCGGAACCTCTCAGGACGATTCCCACCAGGAACAACGTCAACGGCAGGTGAAATGCCGTCGAGTACGCGGCGAACGCTTTCGGAAATGCGGTGAACAGCACTACCACCGCGAGGATCAACCAGATGTGGTTCGTCTCCCAGATGGGACCTATCGCCCGTTCGATGGCGTCGCGCTGCGCCTGCTTGCGTGGACCGCTCGCGAGGAGATCCCAGACGCCGGCGCCGAAGTCCGCTCCGCCCGAGAGCAGGTAGATCGTCAGCGCGGCAACGAGCACAAAGGCGATCGCGAGGCTCATGCGCGCTCCCCCGAGTCGAACGGCGCCGTCGCTCGCACCTGCTGCACGAGGATGGAGACCACCACTGCGCCGAGGAGCAAATACACGAGCGTGAAGATCCAGAACGGCGACGCGAGGTCGGGCACCTTCGTCATCGCCTCGCTCGTTCGCATCGCTCCGCGCACGATCCACGGCTGCCGCCCGAACTCCGTCAGCAGCCATCCCGCCTCGAGCGCGATGAACCCGAGCGGTGCCGCTACGACGAGCAACTTCAAGAGCCACTGCGACAGCTGCTTCCGCCTCACCGCGAAGAAGATCAGCACCACCGCGATCGCCGCCATCGCCGTGCCCGCGCCGACCATCGTTTGAAACGCGAAGTGCGCGTTCCTCACGTTCGGCCAGTCTTCGCGCGGAACCTGATCCAGCCCCTTCACCTCGGAATGGAGATCTCCGAACGCAAGGAAGGACAGACCGTACGGAATCGCGATGCCGTAGCGAACGGTTCGCGCGTCCGGATCCGGCAGCCCTCCGACGTACAGCGGCACGTCGCGCGAGGTCTCGAAGTGCGCCTCCGCCGCGGCAAGCTTCCACGGCTGATGCTCCGCGATGTGCTTGGCGGACCTGTCGCCTGACAGGGGCTGAATCAACGCGGTGATCACCGCGACCGGCAGCGCGACCTTGAGCGCCTTCCGATGAAACGTACTGGACGGGTATCTGAGCAGCATGAACGCGTGGATGCCGACCATCGCCCACGCGGTCGCCTGGTAGGACGAGATGAGCACGTGCACGGTCTGCGTCGCCCACGACGGACTCCACATCGCCGCGATGGGATCGATGTTGGTCAGCACACCGCCGCGGAGCTCGAAGCCGCGCGGGTTGTTCATGAACGCGTTCACCAGCGTGACGAAGAACGCGCTCGCCGCTCCGGAGATCGCCACGACCGCCGCGGAGAACAGGTGCAGCCTCGGCGAGATGCGGCTTCGTCCGTACAGGTAGATGCCGAGGAAGATCGCCTCGGTGAAGAACGCGAAGCCCTCCAGCGAGAACGGGATGCCGATCACCTCACCGAAGAGCGCCATGAAGTTCGGCCAGAGCAGCCCGAGCTCGAACGAGAGCACCGTGCCGGACACAGCGCCCACCGCGAAGAGAATGGACGTGCCCTTCGCGAGCCGCTTCGAGAGCTCGAGGTAATCCGGATCCTTCGTGCGCAGATACAGCGCGTCCGAGATGAAGAGCAGGACCGGAAGTCCCACGCCCACCGCCGCGAACACGATGTGGAACGCGAGCGACAAGCCCATCTGTGCCCGCGCGTAGTGCAGCAGGTCCATGATTGGGCTTAAGAATGGCTTAGGCGGTGCGTTTTAGCTATTCCAAAAACTAATCGACCGCTCAGGGGCCGCCATCGCCTGCGTCGAGGTCGCCAGCGTCGATACCTGCATCAACCCCGGCATCGATCGCCCCCGCATCCACTCCGGCATCGAAGCCCGCGTCCACGCCCGCATCCGTGGAACCCGCGTCGACGAAGGGCTGTCCTCCGTCATCTACCGGGAAGCCAGCGTCCAGCGGCCGGAACGCTCTCGCGCAGTGTCCTTCGAAGCAGACCAGGACGTTTCGTCGCGGGCCTTCGGTGCAGCCGGGCTTGGAGCTGCACGACGGGTCAGCGCAGTACTTCCCGACTTCAGCGTTGAATGCAGTTTCGAACGCGCTCTTCAAATCCTTGTTCACCGCCGGCGGTCCGTCGCACGAGAGGATCGCGATGCAGCCGTTCGAGACTTCGGATGCGACGCAGTCGTTGTCGCTGCCGCAGCCGTTGTTCTTGTTCACGATGTCCAGCAGGCCGCAGGTGAGCGCCTCGTCATTCGGGCAAACGACGCCGCCGGAGACGCAGCCCGGATACGAATAGTTGTACTGGCTGGTCCCCACCGACGGAGAGCAGGAGATGACCAGCGCCGCGGAGATCAGCGCGGCCGAGCACGAGACGAGGATCAGTTTCTTCATCTGGGTAAACCTCAGGTCCCTTCGCGCTTCTCCCAGAGCTCGCCCTTGATCCCCGGCAGACTTCCGGGCGGCATGCGCTGAAGGATGAACTGCACCGTGTCGTAGAGCGTGTCCTGCGGATCGCGCGCCTTGAAGCCGAGCTCGCGTTCGGACTTGGACGAGTCCAGCCAGAAGTAGTGCTCGCCGATGTCGGCCTCCATCGGATCGAGCGGCGGCTCGGTGCCGCGCCACTTCGCGAACTTCTCCAGAAGCTGCGCGCCGAGCACGTTCCCCAGCGACGGAAGCTGCACGCGCGGCGCGGCGACGCCGGTCATCCGCTCCAGGCGCTTGAAGAAGTCGGAGGTCTTCATGTTCACGCCCATCAGGTGCCGCCCGTAGAGCTCGCCTCGGGTGAGCGCCTGAACGAACGCGTCCGCCACGTCCCGCACGTCCACGAACGAGATACCGCCGCCGGGCATCGCCGGAATTTCGCGGTTCAGAAATTTCAAAACCGTCCACGTGGACGAGAGGCGCTCGTCGCCGGGGCCCATCAGGAGCGACGGGTTCAGCACCACCAGCGGGATCTCGTGCTTCCTGCAGAACTCGAGGGTGAGCTTCTCCTCGTAGATCTTCGAGAGGTAGTACGGCCACTTGCCGACCGTCTCGATCGGGTAGTCGTCCGCCTCGGTGCCCACGCGTTCGTCTTTGCTGACCGCGATCGCGCCGCTGGTGGACGCGAGGATGAAGCGCGGCTTCTGCCCGGATTCGCGCACGTCGCGAAGCAGCTCGCGCGTGGCGTCGACATGAAGCTCGTACATCTTCCGGCCGTCCTTCGCCTTGAACGAGACGAGGCCGGCGAGGTGGAAGATCGCATCGACGCCGTCGATCGCTTTTCGGACCGCGTCGCGCTCTTTGAGATCTCCCTGAATGAACTCGGTGCGGAAGAGGGCAGGGTGGCTGGGCTTGCTGCGAGCGAGCGCCTTCACCTGATGCCCGGCCTTCAGCAGCCGTTCGATCAGATGAATCCCGAGGAACCCGGTCGCGCCGGTGACGAGGACCTTCACGTCGAGCTCCTCCGCGGCCGCTCCGCTTCGATCGGGATCTGCGTGAGCTTCTCCCACGCAGCGACCTCGCCCTGCTGCAGCGACTTGACGGACTCCTCCACGAGCTTCGTCGCGACGCGGTAGCTGTCGCTCTTTGCCATCCCGGCCGTCCGGGTCTTCATGTCGCCGTAGCGGAGCGGCGGGCCGATGCGAACGCGCAGCTCCTTGCTCTTCGGGAACATGCTCCCCTTGGGCAGCGCCTCGAACGTGCCCTCGAGGTAGAGCGGCAGCACATCCACTTTGTAGTTGAGCGCGAGGTAGCCCAGCGTCGGGTAGAACTCGGACAAGGCGCCCGTCGTGCTGCGGGTGCCTTCCGGGAAGATGAGCAGGTTGTAGCCCTGGTTGAGCGCCTCGCCCGCGAGCCTGAGCGACTCACGGAGCGAACCGCTCCGCTCCATCGGAATCAGGTTCGTGAAGTTCTCGAACCAGGCGCGCTTGATGGGCGTGTCGAAGAAGTAGTCGCGCGCGGCGAGCGTCGTCATCCGTTCGCCCTGATCCCCGAGCACGACCTTGATGAGGCCCATGTCCAGGTGCGAGCTGTGATTCGCCACCACGAGGAAGTTGCGGTTCTGCGGGATGAATGAACGCCCCGACACCTGAACGTCGAACACGCCGCCGAAGAGCACGCGCTGACCGAAGCCCACGAGCGAACGGCCGATCTTCGCCACCGGCTCCGGTACCTGAATTTCCAGGTCTTCCGCCTTCTTCTTCTCCTGATCCGCGGCGGCGGTGCTGACGGGCTTCTTCGTCTCCGCGTATGCGCGACGGCCGCTCTGCGCGACGAGCTTCCGCAGATCGTCCACGGTGCCGATCTTGGTGAGGTCCTCCACGGCCGGCAGCGGGACCCCCGCCTGCTCCAGCGCGACGGAGAGCTCGGTCAGCATCAGCGAGTCCAACCCGAGATCCGCGGTGAGCCGCGACTCCGCCTTGATGTCGGTGACCGGCCGCTGCGTGACGTCCGAGATGAGCGGCACCAGCCAATCCATCACGCCGCCGCTCTGCGTGGACTGCTGCTGCTTCGCTTTGTCGGTGGTGTTGGCGAGGCGCTCGAGGCGTTTCAGCTCCTCCACCACGACCTTGCGCTTCACCTTGCGGGTAGAGGTCCGCGGCAGCTCGCCATCCCAGAGGCGCAACACCTTCACGCGCCGGTAGAACGGCATGTCACCCGAGACGGTGCGGAAGTGATCTTCGATCTCGCGGCGCACTTCCTCGCGCGGCCGGTCCTTGTAATCAGGCACGCACAGGCACGCGACCTTCTCGCCGCCGCCCTCGTCGGGGAGGCCCACGATCGAGAGCTCCTTGATGTGCGGGTGGACGCTGTAGAGATCCTCGAGCTCGTCCGGGTAAACGTTCTTCCCGTTCGCGTCGATGATCACGTCCTTCGCGCGGCCCACCAGGAACAGCTTGCCGGTCTCGTCGAGCCGCCCGAGATCTCCGGTGTAGAGCCAGCCGTCCTTCAGCACCGCGTCGGTGGACTCCTTGTCCTGGTAGTAGCCCGCCATCACGTTCGGGCCGCGCGCGATGACCTCGCCAATCCCGTTGTCGTCCGGGTTGTGGATCTTGATCTCGATGCCCGGCAGCGCGGGACCCACCGTGCCCGGCTGACGCTTGTTCGTCGAGGGCGACACCGAGAGCACCGGCGCCGCTTCGGTGAGGCCGTAGCCTTCGGTGATGTTGAAGCCGAGCTGGTGAAACGCCTTGTGCACGTCGTCCGGCAGCGCGCTTCCGCCCGAGACGAGGAACTTCATCTTCCCGCCGAACTTGCGGTGCACCGGCCAGAACAGGAGCTTGCCGAGGTTCAGGCTGCTGCGGTTGCGCAGCTCGCCGTGCGCGGACATCAGCGTCTTGATGCCCTGCTCGACGTACGCGGGACGAGCGGAGAACTCCTGCGTGATCTTCCGGTGGAGCAGCTGCCACAGCGCAGGCACGCCGATCATCGCGGTGATGCGGCCGGTCTCGAACACGTCGCCGAGGCGATCCGAGGTGAGCTCGTCGATGTACGAAATCTCGGCGCCGCGGCTGAACGGCATCAGGAAGCCGGCGGAGAACTCGAACGTGTGGTGCAGCGGCAGGACCGACAGCAGCCCGTCGCCCACGCCGATGTTGAACGCGCCCGCGAGCTTCGAGACCAGCGAGGCGAAGTTCCGGTGCGTGAGCAGCACGCCCTTCGGCTGTCCCGTCGTGCCGGAGGTGAAGATGAGCGAGGCGACGTCGTCCGGCGCGGCGTTCTTCTTCACCTTGCCGATGCGATCGGGGAACGCAGGGTCACCCTCCATCGCCTGCGCGAGCGAGAACACCTGCGTCTGCAGATTCGCCTCGGCGAGCAGCTTGAACAGCCCGGGGAAATCCTTCGCGGCGTCCTCGGAGAGCAGCACCGCCTTCGCGTCCGCGCGGCGCGCGATGTTCACGACCTCCGCTTCGGTCAGCGCCGGATCCACCGGGACCGCCGTGGCGCCCGAGCGCAGGATGCCGAAGTAGTTGATGCCCCACTCGGGCCGGTTCTCCGAGAGCAGCAGCACGCGATCGCCGCTCTTCACGCCGACCTTCAAGAGGAAGCTGCCGACGCGACTCGCGTAGCGGTGGACCTCGCCGTAGGTGAAGCGCTCCTGCTTCTCGCCCTCGACCATGCGGAAGGCGACGCGGTGGCGGTACGCGTGCACCGTCGCGTCGAGCAGCTCCAGCAGATCGCGGTGAGCCGGGATGACGCGGCGCCGTTCGGTCTCCTCTTCGAGGCCGGGGAACACCCACTTCTCGAGGCCGGGCAGGTGCACCTCGAGGAAGTACGTGCGCCAGTCCAGGTTGTCGGGGTCCCACGGAATCTTTGCGCGGTCTTCGGGGACCATGCGCGCGTAGACCGCTCGCGTGTTGTCGCAGCGGAAGATGTAGTGGTTGCGCCAGATGAACGGGAGGAACAGCTCGATCAGGTTGTTGATCGAATCCGAGACCTCTTCGAACTCGGTCAGCTTCTCGGTCGCCTTGTCGAGCAGCGCGGAGACTGTTGGTGCGCCCCAGGCCGGCTTCACCTCGTCGAGCGCGTCGCGCAACAGCCGCGCGCCCTTCAAGAACAGCGGCGCCGAGCGGAGCTGGAACGCGCGCTTGCTGATCGGCTGCGGCTCGATCTGGCTGAGCAGCTGGTTCC
>JBJMQN010000573.1:0-6097 GCA_045802665.1 Myxococcaceae bacterium
GGGCAACGCGGGCTCGGGGCTCGGGCTTCACAAGGACCAGCTCAAGGGCACCATCTACGACGCGCTCTTGAATGACCGGCCGATCGCGGAGCTCGCGCATCCCACGGAGCTTCGCTACCTGCACGTCGTCCCCGCCACGCCGGACCTGACCGGCGCCGAGATCGAGTTGGTCAACACCGGCCGCCGCGAGTTCCGGCTTCGCGATGCGCTGCAGGCTGTGAAGAAGAGCTACGACTACATCATCATCGACTGCCCGCCTTCGCTGGGGCTGCTCACCGTCAACTCGCTGGTCGCCTGCGACTCCGTGCTCATCCCGCTCCAGTGCGAGTACTACGCGCTGGAAGGTCTGTCGCAGCTCATGCACACGGTGTCGCTCGTGAAGCAGGACCTCAACAAGCGGCTGGAGACCGAAGGCATCCTGCTCACCATGTTCGACGCTCGCGCGAACATCGCGCATCAGGTGGCGGACGAGGTTCGCGGGCACTTCAAGGAGCTCGTCTTCAAGAGCATCGTGCCGCGGAACGTCCGGCTCTCTGAGGCCCCCAGCCACGGCAAGCCGATCCTGCTCTACGACATCAAGAGCAAGGGCTGTGAGAGCTACCTCGCGGTGGGCAAGGAGCTCATGCGGCGCGAGAAAACGCGGGCACAAACTCGGCGCGTGGCATAAAGACCGGCCCTCCCCGGCGGTCGCGCTTCCCAAAGAAGCGCGGTCTTCGAAGGGCTCTTTGAGGGGCGACTTCAACATGGTTGCGCAGAACCAGCAGAAGCGGGCGTTGGGGCGTGGACTGTCTGCGCTCATCCCGGCCGCTTCACAGAGCCACTCCGAGAGCTCGGGCAAGGGTGTCCTCAAGCTCCCGGTCGAAGCCATCCGCCGCGACGGTCATCAGCCGCGCAAGCTGTTCGACGAGACGCAGCTCAAGGAGCTCGCGGAGTCCATCAAAGCGCAGGGCATCCTTCAGCCGGTGCTGGTGCGCAAAGAGGGCTCGCATTACCGCCTCATCGCGGGCGAACGCCGGTGGCGTGCGTCCCAGCTCGCGGGCCTCAAAGAGATTCCGGCGATCGTGAAGGACGTGAGCGAGAAGGAGGCCTTCGAGCTCGCGCTCGTGGAGAACCTCCAGCGCGCGGACCTGAACCCGGTGGAAGAGGCGGAAGGGTACAAGCGGCTCGCGGAGGAGTTCCGGCTCACGCAGGATCAAATCAGCACCCGCGTCGGAAAAGATCGCTCCACGATCGCGAACGCGCTGCGGCTTCTGTCGCTGCCGGACGAAGTGAAGGGAATGCTGCGCGACGGGACGCTGGACATGGGGCACGCTCGGGCGCTGCTCGGGGTCCCGCGGATTCCGGAGCTGGTGAACCTCGCTCGGCGGGTGGCTGAGGAGAAGCTGTCGGTGCGGGAGACCGAACGGCTGGTGAAGGCGAAGAAGGATTCGGGCGCGGACGGAAAGAAGAAGTCAGGGCCCAGCCGTGAAGCGAAGGCGCTGATTGAAGAGCTTCAGCGGCGGCTTGGGACGAAGGTGAAGCTGAACGATCGCGGCGGCGGAAAAGGCACGCTGGAGATCGAGTACTACTCGTACGAAGACCTGGATCGGATCTGCAACCTGATCCGTAAGTGAGAGGGTGACGGACGATGGCGCTTCTCGGCGGTTCCCCTAAACAGGGCGAAAAATCAGGCAAGGAGGACAACGTGGTGCAGCGGGCAGGAGAGCTGAACGCGCTTCTCGGTAAGGGCAGCGAGTTCGAAGGGAAGCTGACCTTCGAGGGGCAGGTCCGCATCGACGGCAAGTTCACCGGACAGATTCAGACCAAGGACACTCTGGTCATCGGTGATGGCGCGAAGGTGCAGGCCGAGATCAACGCCGGCACGGTGATCATCAACGGCCAGGTGGAGGGCAACATCAAGGCGATCAGCCTGATCGAGGTCCACCAACCCGCGCGCGTGAAGGGCAATCTGGAGACGCCGTCGCTGTCCATGGACCGCGGCGTCATCTTCGACGGCTCGGTGAAGATGGGCGACATCGGCAAGGGCCCGCCGCCGGCGCCGGAACCGAAGAAGTAAGCAACTCGTTGGAGCTCCAACGATTCTGGCTGGCCGCCGCGCTGCTTGGCGCGGTGGGCCTCGGGTGTTCGCGCCCGGCGGTGACCACCACCTCGGATGCGGGGCAGGGGAGGGCGACTTCCTCGCCTGCTCGGGCCGGGGTGAAGGTGCCGCTGCCCGAAGGGTGGCGCGCGGACATCGGCGTGGACCAGAGCTTCGTCGCCGGCCCTCCGGGGCGCGCTGTCCTCCGAGTGGACCTGCGGCCCGGTGCAGCGGCGTCGTTTCCGACGGCTGACGAGCTGCAGAAAAGTTTTTCCGATGCGCTGAAGAACGCACGCGTGCAGCGCGAGGACACCACGACCGAAGCGGACTTCGTCGCGGTCCGGCTGGATGTCTTCAGCCACTTCGATGGCGGGACGGAGCATCCGCACGATGTGCTGCTCGGTGCGCGGAAGATTGGTGGAGACCTGTTCCTCTGCTCCAGCGCTCCCGGCGCGAATGAGGCGGAGCTGGATCTCGCGCTCAAGGCCTGCCGCGATCTTGAGTGGACCACCGCGCAGTGAAGCGGCGCGCCGACGCCCGCAAAAGGACGGGGCGCCTTCCACCCCACGCGGAAGACGCCCCGGAGCACTGCTGCTCTGCTGAAACTGCTCTGCGCTACGCGATCATCAGGCCCTGGTAGAGCTTGAGGAACTGGCTCATCGGGATCTTGAAGTTGCCGTCGTCGACGCCGTCGCCGGAGGGCTCGACCTCGCCCCACGGGTTGCGGAGGTGGACGAACTTCTGGCCGCCGCTCTCGGAGACGCCGGTGATGGTGTACGCGTGGTCCGCGTAGATGCCGGTGCCGGTGTAGAGCGCCTTGTCCTCGTCGCCGTGCGTGCCCGCCGCCGCCGCCTTACCGGACGCCAGCGCGGTCTTGATCTTGGTGAAGATCGCGTCGCCGTTCGACGAGGGCGACAGGTAGTCGTAGCTGTTCGGACGGCCGGTCAGCGCGGTGATGACGTTACCCGCCGAGCCGCCGTGGCCAATGGCGTCGTAGCCACCCTTCCACTGCGCGAACGCCTTCTCGAGCAGCGGCACCCAGAGCTCGTTCCGGTCCTTGCCCTTCGAGTAGCGCAGGCCGCCCCACTGCGTCGGGAGCTGCCCGTCGATCGTCACGTCCACCGGCTTCGCAGGACCGCCGAAGCTGGTCTGGTAGAAGCGCACCGTGAAGGTGCCGTCCTTGTTGTCCTTGATGGCCTTCTGGATGACGTCCGGCGACTGCGCCGCGACGGCCGCGAAGCCCGCCATCATGTAGCAGTTGCCGACCTGGCCCTGGACGACGTCGTCCTTGCTGACGCCACCGACGAACAGCTGACCGTTCACCCAGCTGTACTTGAGGTTGGAGACGTCCTCCTTGAGCACGATCGGGTCAGCGAGATCCTTCTTCGTGCCGGTGCCGTTGCTGACCACGTTCTCGTCGATCAGGATCTTGGGGATCTCGACCTCGATGAAGGTGTTCATCTTCTCGCGGGCGGCGGGCTCGAACTTGTCGCCGTTGGCGATGAAGAGCTCGCGGATCTGACGCTTCTCGGAGTTGGTGACGCCGCCGCCGTCCTTGCACAGCTTGATCAGCGCGTCGGTCTCGGCCGAGGTGATCTTCTTGTCAGAGGCGTAGCGGGTGAAGCGCGTCTTGATGGCGTTGATGTCGTTCGGCATTTTGGTTCTGGTCCCCGATAAAAAGTCTGCGTGATTGTCGATGATGCAGAGCGGCAGGTTCAGCGTTGATCCTGCCAAGCGCGCTTACGAAACCGGGCCATTTATCCGGCCGATTTCACGAGCGTGAAGCGCGGAGCCTCATCGAACCCCGCGGTGAAACGGACCTACGCGAGATACACGCCCGCGTAGAACTTCATGAAGTCTGCGAGCTTCAGCTTGAAGACGCCGTCGTCCTTGCCGTCGTTGCCCGGCTCGACCTCGCCCCAGGGGTTACGGAGCACGACGTACTTCTCGCCGTTCTCCTCCGCCGTCCCCATCAGCGTGTACGAGTGCCACGCGTAGAGGTTGGTCCCCGCGTACATCGCCTGCTGATCTTCGCCGTACGTCGCCGCGCAGCCGGTCTTGCCGGCGTCGAGCGCGGTCTTGATCTGCTCGAAGACCTGATCAGGCTGCGCGTACTGGCCGAGCCCGATGTAGCTGTCGCGCCGGCCGGTGATGGCGCCGATCACCTCGCCGGGAGAGCCGCCGTGGCCAATCGCCTCGAAGCCGCCCTTCCACTGGGCGAACGCCTTCTCCAGCACCTCCACCCAGAGCTCGTTCTTGTCCCGAGCGTGGGCGTAGTGCGTCCCCGTCAGCTGCTGCCCATCCACCGTGACCTGCACCTGCTTCGGGTCGCCGTAGGAGCTCTTCTCGTAGAGGCTGACCGTGAACGTGCCGTCGCCGTTGTCCTTGATCGCCTTCTTGATCGCGTCCGGATCCTTGTTCGCCACGGCGGCGAAGGACGAGACCATGTAGCAGTTGGCGATCTGGCCCTGGATGACGTCGTCTGAAGTGATGCCGTCCACGTAGAGCTGCCCGGCGTCGTTCCAAACGTACTTCGCGACGTTCGCGTGCTCCTTCAGCACCGTGGGATCCGCGAGATCGCGGCGCGTCACCGAGACCGGACCGGGCGCAGGCGCGGGCGTGGAGAGGAAGTTCTTCATCAGCGTCGCGGCGTCCGGATCGAACCGGCTCTGGTAGCGCGACACCGTGGACTGCAGCAGCGCCTTCGCCTCCGGCGTGAGGCCACCCTGGTTGGCGGCGTCGATCAGCCCCTTCGCTTCGGTCGCGTTGATGCGGCCGTCGGTGAGGGACGTGGAGATGCGGGCTCGGAGCGCGTTGATGTCTGGCATGGAGATTTACAAATGGGGTAGGTGCTTGTGTGATTCTCGCGCGGGGCGACGGCGCGGTTGCTCGAAGCGTAGCGGATCTTCGACGGCGCTCCGAATCGCGGAGAGTGCGTAGCAACTCGGAAAACGCCGGTCGCTGGGCCGTCTGCTTCGACCCCACAGCCTTCGTTTCGCTGACGCTTTCGATCTACTGTCCGCGCGCTTTTCGCTCCTCGTTTTCAAAGCGGGCACACCCAACATCATGGCCAATGAAATCCGCTGGTCCGACAAGGTCCGGTACCAGGTTGATCGCTTCATGTCGTGGAGTCCCATCGCGCGGTTCGTGGGGCTGTTCGCGATCTCGTTCCTGCTGGTCTTCGTCTGCGCCGTCGCGGCGAAGCTCGCGATGCCGGCGAACCCGGACGAGCCGTTCGATCTGCTGGAGGCCATGTGGTGGGCGATGACCCGCGTGGCTGACGCGGGGACGATGGGCGACGACAAGGGGACGCTCGTGCGGATCATCGCGACGTGCTCCACGCTCTCGGGTGTCTTCGTGGTCGCCTTGCTCATCGGCCTCGTCAGCTCCACGGTGGGCGACAAGATCGACGATCTCCGCAAGGGCAAGAGCCCGGTCATCGACGAGGACCACACGCTCATCCTCGGCTACGGCGAAAAAGTCTTCGCGATCCTCCGCGAGCTGCGCGAGGCGAATAAGAACCGCACCAAAGGCGCATCGATCGTCATCCTGTCCGAGGCGGACAAAGAGGAAGTCGAGAACGCGGTGCGAGATCGCATCGGCGACATGTGGAACACGCGCGTCATCGTGCGGCAGGGCTCGCCGTTCGCGCCGGCGGATCTGCAGAAGGTGGGAGCGGGGCGCGCTCGGAGCATCGTCGTGCTCGCGTCCGACACGGATCCGAACGACGACGAGGTCCCGGGCCAGGCGGACATGGGCGCCATCAAGACGCTGCTCGCGCTCCGCCGGATTCCGGGAGCGCTCCAGAAGAACCACGTGGTGGTGGAGCTGCTCGACGGTGAGCGCCGCGGCGTGATGGAGCGCATCGGCGAAGGCGGCGTGGAAGTGGTCTCGATGACCGAAGTGCTGGGACGGCTGCTCGTTCAGACCGTGCGCCAGAGCGGCATCGCAGAGGTCTACCGCTACCTGCTCTCCTACGATGGCAGCGAGTTCTACTTCCATCCGTTCCCGGAGCTCGCA
>JBJMQN010000574.1:0-14069 GCA_045802665.1 Myxococcaceae bacterium
GTAGAACACCGCCAGCGTGTACCGGGTCTTCAGCTCGAACACCGACCCCGGGTACTCCTTGAGCACGCGCTCACCGGCTTCGACGCCACGGTCGATCTGGTTGGCCTCCTGGAAGATGATCATCGCGTAGGTGAGCGCGCGATCAGCGTTGTCGGAGCGCGGGAACTCCTCGACGAACTTGAGGAACTCCTCTGCCGCCTTCGAAGGGTTCTTCTCCTTCTTGTAGACGACCTCATCCACCCACTTGTACTGGCTGCCTTCGACGACGCCGGCCACGCGCTTGGTGAAGTCCGTGTTCGGCTTGGAGAGCTTCTTGTTGCCGAGGAACGCGCGAGCGAGCTTGTTGAGCTCCAGCCACTCTTCCTTGTCCTCGAGCACGGACATCGTGATGTCCGCCGCGTCCTGAGACCGCTTCTCCTCCGGCCACTTGAGAATGACTTCGGAGAACCTTCGAGCCGCGTCGACGAAGTGCGACTTGTCGAAGAGGATCACCGCCGCCTGGTAGCGGAGCTCGATCTCGTCCGGGTTGTTCGGGAACATCGAGTTGTAGCGATCGCAGGCCGCGACGAGCTTGCCTTCGATCGTCGTGAGCGGCTTCTCCTTCATCTGCTCTTCGGTGAGCTTCTGCCGCTTCACCGCCGCCTGCTTCTTGACGTTGTCCTTCTTCTTCTTCTCGTCGATGGTCTTGTTGTCGTCGAGCTGCGTCTTCACGGCGATGCCGCGCTCGATGTTGAGCAGGTTCGTGTACGCGAGCACCGAGTTGTACGCGGCGAGCTTCCGGTAGTTCTCGTTGGAGGCTTCCTTCGCCGTGTCGCGGTTCGGGATCTTGAAGTCGACGACGGCGTCGTACTGCTTCGCCGCCTCTTCCCAGTCCTCGAGGGACCAGAGGATTTCCGCGTAGAAGAAGCGGAGGTTGAACGCCTGGTCCGAGACGAAGTTCTCGTCGGACGAAGACGCGAACGCATCGACGTACTGCTTGTAGATGTCGCGCGCGAGCTTGTAGGTCGCCACGCTCTTCGTCTTCTGCGCTTCCGCGTGGTAGTCCGTCACCATCGTGCGCATCGCCTCTTCAGTCAGGCTGAAGGCGTTGCGGATGATCGACTTGTCCGCCTCGTTCGCCTTCCACCACTGGCTGCCGGGCGCGTAGAGATCGACGAGCTTCTTGATCTCCGCCTTCACGTTCTCGCGCTGGCGCAGACCTTCGTACGACTTCACGATCGCCTGCTGATACTCCGGCGCCGCGGCGCCCATGGGCGCGTCATTGATGAGGTAGCGGAAGCCCTTGATGGCGCTGTCGTGGTGACCTGCGTCCGCGAGGCCGTAGGACAGCTTACCGATGAGCTTGGGCTGCTTCTTCTTGCCGGCCTTCGCCTTGTAGTAGCTGATCGCGTCGTCCACGCGGTCCAGCTGAACGTAGAAGCTGACCATGTCGTTCAGCGCTTCGTTCTTGAGGTCGGTGAACTCCTTCTTGTCCTCGCTGAAGGAGACCACGTCCTGCATCTTCTTGAGGCCGTCCTCGAGCCGGCCGGCGTTGTAGTCGCACCAGCCGAGCTTGTAGAGCGCGTAGGAGGCGATCTTCGGGATCTTGGTGGCGTAGGCCCGCTTGTAGTTCTCCTCGGCCTTCGCGAGGTTGTTGTTGTCGAAGTAGTGGTTACCGAGCTGCACGTACGCGTCCGGCACGAACTTGGACGTCGGGTAGTTCTTGATGAGCTCTTCGTACCGCTTGACCGCCGCGTCCTTCTTGCCGATTTCGTACTGGTTGTACGCGAGCGAGAAGAGGACCTCGTCCTTGCGGTTGTACGAGGGGTAGTCGCGAAGAATGGTCTCGTAGAGGCGCATCGTCTCGGAGCGGAAGAGCTCCGACTGACGGTGATCTTCCTTGGGCTCCTTGACCGACTTGTCGCCCTTGTTCATCGCGACGTCGTAGGTGGCCTGATCGTCCTCGAGCTTCTTCATCTCGACGCGATACAGGTACTGGGACTTCTCCCAGTAGAGCTCGGAGAGCTGGAAGAGCAGCTCCGCCTTCTGCTCGGCGCCGTCCTCGAATTTCGGGATGATCTTCTTCAGCTGCTCGATGGACTCGTCGCGCTTCTTGTCCGCGAGCGCTTCCTTCTGCGCGTCGCCGAGCTTGTACTGGTCCTTCACGTTGAACTTCGCGGGACCCTTCCGCTCCTTCTTCGCCTCCGCCTGAGCAGGACCGGTGGACTTGTCCGCCGAAGCGCCAGCCTTCCCATCCTTCGTGGTGGTGGTGGCCGTGGTCTTCTTGCTGGTGGTCTTCTTCGCCTGAGCGAGAGCAGAGCCACCGGAAGCGAGCGCGAGCGCGACCGCAACCGCGAGGGACCGTTTGAGCGACGACGACGTCATGCGAACTCCTGCAGCGTTTCTGAGCGGATTCACGAGAAAGTCTTGATACTTCGCGGCCCTTGGAGGACCGGCGTTCAAAAAAACCGGCGGAAGCTACACAAGCGTGACGGCGAAGTGAAGTGTGGGTGCGATGTCAGTTTGTGCAGCGGACAGGCAAGCGGACGGAACATTGGAATCGGAAGGTCGAACACCCGCTCGGTGCCGCAGGTTCCCGCGCACGGGAATGCACGGTTGAACGCCGGGCGAACGAGTGGACCTGCGCTCGGATCGTTGAGCGTCTAGCGTCGCCGGGGTCTCGGCGGTCCGCGATGGTTCGCCACGGGCCTCAAACGACGAAGCGCCCGGACGAATCCGAGCGCTTCTCACGACCCAGGCTGAGTCAGGGGCTACTGCTCCACCGTCGCCGGGCAGCCCTTCTTGAGCGTGTACTGGTAGTAGCCGATCTCGTCGCGCCAGAACTCACCCTGGAACTTCCAGTAGTTCCAGTTCTCGGCCGGCATCTTCGGGCGGAACAGCGGCTTCTCGGCGAGCAGCTTCTGCTGATCGATCCCGGCCTCAGCGAGCTCCTTCTCCGCCTTCGCCGTCTCGAACCGGATGATCTCGGCCTGGTCGTTGAAGGTCTTGATGTTCCGGTACGCCTCCGTGAGGCGGGCCTTCGCGCGCGAGCCTGCGACCTGCACCAGCGTGGACCGGTTCTGATCCAGGTAGCTCACGAGATCGCGCGAGATCTTGGAGGTCTTCCACGCGCTGTTCGTCGCGATCGCTTCCTTCTCCGCGTCGATCTCGCGAAGGACGTTGAAGGACGAGAGCAGCCGCTCGTTGCTCTTCACCCAGATGTAGACCGGCTGCGGCACCGCGTCGTTGGTGTTGTCGCCCGCGATGAGCTTGAAGTAGTAGTCGAAGCCCTTGTCCTCGCCTTCGACGATGGGCTTCAGCTTGTCCTGCATCGGCAGGTAGAGCTCATCGAACGCCGCGAGCGCGGTCTTCGACTCGTCGTACAGGCACGAGAAGTAATAGACCGTCGCCTTCAGGATCCATGACTCGGGCTGGAACGCGCCTGAGAACTGCGGAGCGTGGAGCGCCTGGAGCGAGCCCATCGCGCCGCCGAAGTCTTCGCCCTGGAACCGCGCGAAGCCGTTTTCGAACAGCGCCTGATCCCAGTAGCGCGAGAAGCGCGGGATGGACTCGTACGCCTGCGACGACTTCTCGAACTGGCCCAGGCCGTAGAACATGCGGCCCGTCGCCAGCGTCGCGAGGTACTTCATCTGCTGAAGATCCTCGTAGTTGGGCGCGATGGACTTCTGCACGTTCTCGAACGCCTTCACCGCGTCCTCAGGCTTCGCGCCACCCGGGTAGCGCGGATCGCCCAGCACGATGCCGAGCAGATACTGCGCCTTCGGATACACAGCGGACGACGGCGTGACGGCTTCGAGGAACCCCTGCGCTTCGTCGAACTTCGCCTTGCGCTGATCGATCGTCCCGATGAGGTAGTTGATCCGGTTCAGCGTCTCCTGCGGGAGCGTCGCCCACTCGTCGTTGTAGTTGTTGTTGAGCAGGTTGGGGATGAGGTCCTGGTCCTGCAGCGCCTGCTGCACGTTGACGAGCCCCTCCACCGACTTGAGGTAGTAGGGGTGCGCCTTCCCTGCCTTCAGGATCGTGGCGTACTGAATGAACGCCGCGAACGGCAGCCCCTTCTTCGCCAGCGCCTGCGCCAGGTAGTACTCGGACTTGGTGCGGATGTCCTGGTCAGTGGAGGACTCGGCCAGCTCGTAGAAGGCCTGCGCCGCGGAGTCGAAGTCGCCTGAGTTGAACGACGAGAGCGCGCGGTTGTACGCGCCGATGTCCGCCTGGGCGAACGCGGTGCTCGAGACGAACAGCGCGAGCGAGAGGATGATCGTGAGCTTCTTCATGGTCATTTAGAAGATGAAGCCGGCGCCGAGGTAGAAGCCGACGTTGTTGAGCACGTCCGACGACGGCGTGGCGACGAGGTTCCGGGCGAGGTTCACGTCGGAGCGCAGGTCGCTGCCGTTCTTGCCGAAGTTCCCGAACTTGCAGCCCTTGGACAGGTTCAGCGTCCCGAGCGACTGCTGGTTTCCACCCGCGTCCGTCTTCGCCTTGATCGTCTGGAGGTCGTCGAGGCTGCACCCGTTCACCGAGTCGACGCGCGCGGTGTACACGAGGTCTCGCACTTCGAGCCGCAGCGCGAACCGGCTGCCGAACTGCACCCGGAAGCCGCCGCCCACCTGGCCGAGGAACTTGAAGCCGGTGTCGCCGTACGTCGCCGGCCCGGACGTCTCACTGAAGGGCTTCAGCTGGTGCCGCGTGGAGCCGATGCCCGCGCCGCCGTTCAGGATGAACGAGAAGTGCGCGAGGCTGCCCTCGTAGAACGCGAACTTGCCGTAGAGCGGCGTCACTTCCACGCCCGCCGTCGCGCCGTAGTTCAGCAGCAGCGACGTCGCCGCCTGAGCTTCCACGCGCGCCTTGTCGATGAGCTCCTGGTTGAAGCCGCTCTCGGAGTTGTACCAGTTGTAGAGCGGGTTCACCGTGAGGGCGAAGTTCTCCTGCAGGTGGTACAGATAGGTGAGCGCGGTGCCCGCGTGGTTCGTGAACTTGCCGTTCACCTGCACCCACGCCGGATAGAGCACGATCTCGCTGTGGCCCTTGTCGGAGAAGACCTTCTTCTCGACGATGTGGACCGCGACGTTCGGGTTGTAGAGCGGCGCGCCGGACACCAGCTTCTGCGTGTCGTTGGACGGAGCGCCCGGCGGCACCGCGGGAGCGTTCGGAGTGCCCACGGCGTTCTGCTCGGGAGCGTCCTTCTTCTGCTCCTCGGTGGGCTTCTTCACGTCCTTGGTGCCGGTCTGCTTGTCGAGCGGCTTCGGCGTCTCGTCCTCGTCCTCGTCGTCATCCGACTTGGTCGTGGTGCCGCCGGTCTGGCCCAACGTCTGCGCAAAGAGCCCCTGCTTCGCGATGAACGAAGCGGGCGCGGCCTGCGAGACCGTGGCGAAAACCAGTGCTGCAATGAAGATCGTTCGCGTCATCTGAATCTCTGCTCGCCTTAGAAGATGTACGTGTAGCCGATGTCGAACATCCACAGCGTCGTGATGCCGGGCGACTGCGCCTTGTCACCGGTCACCGCGCTGTCGGGGTTGCCGGAGGCTTCCGCCTTCGTGCGGTCGATGTTCACGAGGTAGCTGTCCGGATACAGGTAGTTGCGGACCTCCAGCGTGATGCCGCCCTTCTGGTGCGTGAAGAACCGAAGGCCCAGCGCCGCGCTGCCAATGGGGCCCGCCTTGCTCTCGGTGAGGAAGCCGTTGCCGCACTCGCCGTTCGCGCGATCCACGCCGCCTGCGCAGTACACGATGGACTCGCGGTGGAACGTGCCGAAGCCGCCGCCCACCCAGAGGTACGTCTGGAAGTGCACCGCGAGATCCGCGAGCAGCGAGAGCTTGCCGTAGAGCGGCTGCCACCGGACGCCGAGGATGCCGTTGGCGTTCATCTCCCAGAGGTTCGCGAGGTCGTCGGTGACCTTCACTTCGTTCGCCGGGTTGCGCTGGAGCAGCTGCTGGCTGACCTGCTTCGCGAGACCGGTGTGCCGGCTGAGCGCGTAGCCGCCGCGGAGCTCGAACGCGAGCGTGTCGGTCACGTTGTAGGCGACGCCGAGGTTGAAGTTGATGTGATCGGTGAGCTGATTGAGGATCATGAAGCTCACGTGCGGCGAGACCTCGAGGCGGCCTCCCACGTGGTACAGGCGGTTTCGCACCGCCACCTTCTCGACCACGTCCTCGGCCGGAGCCTCCACCTTCTGAGTGGTGGGCGCCGCCGCATCCTGCGCACGAGCCACACCCGCGTGGAGCACTCCGACCAGCACAAGTGCGCCCCAGAACCTCGGCAGCTGGAGGAACAGGCGCTTCGTCTCTACGGTGTTCATTCGGTTCATCATCACGGACAGGACTGCGAGGTTTCGGCGAGCACGTCGTAACAAACTTCAACCGCGCTCAAAGACACGGGAACGGAGGCACCATCGAAGCGGACGACGTTGCGGAAAGCGGAGCCGTCGCAGCGCACGTACTGCGCGTTGTCCGCCTGGAAGTTGGTGGTCACCGGGACTTTGGAGGCGCAGCGGCCTGACCGGCACGACGGCGTGGAGGACGGGCAGTTCCCATCCACCTGGCAGTTGGCCGCGTTCGGCGGCGACACGAAGACGTCGAGGCCGGCAGCGGAGGTGCCAGTGAGCTTCAGATCCGGATTGCGGGTGAGCCGGAACTCCTTGCGGAGACCCGACGCCGCGTAGCCCAGCGAGTTGAGCGCGCCGGAGAAGTCGTTCTGGCAGATGTCCACCGCGACGCCGCCGGTGTCGGACGCGACCTTGAGATAGCGGCCGCCGAAGTACGCGACCTCGAAGCCGCCGTCATTGCTGCCGGAGGTGGGGCAGCTTCCCCCGTCGAGCGCGCGGCAGCAGCCCGCGTGGAAGTTGGGATCGCCGAACTGGCTGGGAACGCCTGCGTCCGCATCGCCCGCGAGCGCGGTGATCGCCGCGAACGCGACGAGCCCTTCGTTGCCGTAGCCTTTGTACGTCTCCAGAAAGCGCGAGTAGTACGCGGTGGAGCCGTACGTCCCGCTTCCGCCCAGCGCGTTGTCCGGCGCGCAGCGGCAGCCGGGGTCCGCGGTGCAGATGGGCTGCTTCAGCACCGGGTTGCACGAGCTGTCGTCTTCGTCCGAGACGGCGACCACGTACAGCGCCGCGTCCGGACGCACGAACTTGTCGGAGCCCAGGTTCGCGGGGTTCGTCAGCGCGAGGTACGTGGCGTACAGGCCGCGCTCCACCGCGCTGCCGTTGGTGCCCACCGTGGCCATCTGCTGGAACGCCGTCACCGCGTCCGTCGGCGTGCCCGCGTTGCAGACGGAGCCTCCGGTGGACGTGGGCGTGCAGGAGATGAAGTTCGCGGTGTTGGTCCCCATCGTCCACGGCCGGAGCGCGCCGCGCGAGGCCGCGTCGTCGGTGTCCGTCGTCGTCACCGCGATGTGGAAGTCGATCGGCGGCTGGGCGTTGACCAGCTGGTTCATGAAGCCCTGGAAGTTCGCCGCGAGCCGCGCCTGCTTCGGCGCCATCGAGCCGGACGAGTCCACCACCCAGAGGATGTCCACCTTGCGCACCGAGACCTGCTGGTACACGTCGCACTGGTGAGGGGTGTTGATCTTGAAGCTGTCGGTCGCTCGGGTTGGATCTTCGAGGACCTTGGGCGCGCCGGTGTCCACCTGCGGCGTGCCGGGGACGATCGCGTACTGCTCGATCACCTTCTGGGTCTTCGCCGAACGGTCCTGGCACGCGCCAAGCGCAGCAATGGCGATTGACGCAAGGATGACTCGACGAAGATGCATCCGCCCCTCAAAAAAGGTGCGCTTGCCTAGCACAGTTGACCGGAGAAGGTTCAAGCAATTCCCCACGGATTCCCACGCGCGCCGGCCCTACTGAAGTGACGGGGGCAGACACGCGGTGACCGTGGTGTCAGTCACGGTCGGGACCACCGCGCAGCTCCAGCCGTCCGGACACTCGGAGATGTCCGTGCACGGCTGCGTGCAGATGGGACCCGAGTCCTTGCGGATGCAGAGGCCGGACTCGCACGCCGCCGGACCGAAGTCGCAGCGCGCGCCGGACTGACCGCCGCCGTTCGGGAAGCAGATGTCCACCTGGCCCGTGCCGTCGATGTTCTGCGCCTGCCGGCACGCGAAGCCTTCCGGACAGCCCGCGGAGCACGGCACCGTGCACAGCCGAGCGGTACCGAGATCCAGACACGTGCCCGTCTGACACGGCGGACGGCCGGGGCTGCAGTCGTCGCCGAAGAGGCCGCCCAGCGGCGCGCAGACTCCGGCGCCGGAGATGGGACCTGTCGCGGTGCGCTTCGACGGCGAGCAGTCGTAGCCCGCGCCCGCGCTGAACTCGCAGCAGTGGAACCGGTTGTCCGCGCAGTCCGTGTCAGCGGCGCACGGCAGCGAGCAGATGTTGGCGTTTCCCGCCTGCAGGCACACGCCGGAGACGCAGTCCTGCGCGCCGTTCTTGCTGCAGTCCTCGCCGAGCCGGTTGAGGCCCGAAGCGCACGTCCCGCGCTGCGGCATGCAGTAGCTCTTCACCACGCCGTTGCTGTCCGTGACGGGCTTGCAGACGAAGCCCGGGCCGAACGAGGCCACGCACGCCGAGTCGTTCGCGCACGGCGTCGAGCAGAACGACTCGCCCTGGAACGAGCAGTTGGTGCAGTCATTCACGATGCAGCGGTTCTCGGGGTGCGCGCCCTTGGTGCAGTCGTCGTTGGTGAGGCACGGGCTGCACTCGCGGCCGTCCGTCGCGCCCTGGCAGAGCTTCGCGGTGGTGTTGCACTGCTGGCCGAGGCCGCACTGGCGAAGCTGGCCGAGCTCATCCGTCGCGTCGCAGTAGCCCGCGCAGCTGTTGGAGTTGGGCACGCACTGGAAGGGGCCCGTCACGTTCGGATCATCCGACTGGCCAATGTCCACGCAGCCGAAGCCTTCGGGGCAGGCGCCCTGCCGCGCGGGATCGCAGTCCTTGCCGCAGAACGTCGCGCCGGACACGACGTTGCGAACGCAGAGATCGAACGGCCCGCCGCACTCGTCGTCGCCCTTGCACGGCTGGCAGAGGGTCTTGCCGAAGTCGCACGTCTGCGTCTGCGGGACGCACTGCTTGATGAGCGCGCGGTCCGGTCCCGCCGGGATGTCGCGGCATTCGAACCCGAGCGGGCAGGAATCATTCGCGTCGCAGGGCCCCGTGCAGAACTGCTCCCCGGAGCCGAGCGCGGTGAAGCACGCGCCGCCCGTGGGACACTGGTTGCTGTCCTGGCACGGCGAGCAGAGCGTGCGGTTCACCTTCACGTAGCAGTTGCCCGTGTCCGGGTTACAGACGTGCCCCGCGGGGCACTCGACGTCGGTCTTGCAGCCCGTGAGCTTCTTGCAGATTTTTCCGTACTTGCCGGCGGCCTCGCAGAGGAAGTCGTCCGGGCACTTGCTGTCTTCGGTGCAGTTGCGCGTGCAGAAGCCGGAGAAGTTGTCGAGCGCGACGCAGAGACCATCCGCGCATTCGGTGGCGACCTCGCCCGGCGCGACGGTGGGCGCGCACTGCTCGCCGATCGCCTTGGGAGGCGGAGTGGAATCGCCGCAAGCGACCGCGAACAACGCGGCGAGCAGCGGAAGAACGCGAAGGTGTGAAGCGGTCAAACGGGACTCCCCTCCAGAGCGGCCGCGCTTTCAAACACACACACCGCGCCGTGTGCAACCAGATCCCCCGAAACGACAACGGCCGGCGATCGGTGAGGATCGCCAGCCATTGGGTGAGCCGCGCGGACGCCGGAGGCTACTTCTTGTTCTTGCCGGCCTTGTGCGCGGTGCGGAGCGCGAGCTTCACCGACGGCTGCACGGTGACGATCGCCTCGTTGTGACCCGGGACGGCGCCCTTGATGAGGAGCAGGCCCTTCTCCGCGTCCACGTCGACGACGGTGAGGTTCTGGGTGGTGACCTGCTCGACGCCGTAGTGACCGGGGAGCTTCTTGTTCGGGTACACGCGGCCCGGCGTCTTACGCTGACCAATCGCGCCCGGGTGACGGCGGTACTCGTGCGTACCGTGGGTGTCGCGGAAGCCGGCGAAGCTCCAGCGCTTCATGACGCCCTGGTAGCCGCGGCCCTTGGTGGTGCCGGTCACGTCGACGAGCTGGCCCTTCTGGAACATCTCGGGCTTCACCGCATCGCCGATGTTCACCTTGCCCGCCTCGTCAGGCGAGACGCGGAACTCTTTCAGGTGGCGGCGCAGCGGCGCGCCGGCCTTCTTGAACGAGCCGATGTCCGCCTTGGTGAGGTGCTTCTCTTTGATCTCGCCGAAGCCCAGCGTGACCGCGGAGTACTTGTCCTTCTCCGGGGTGCGCTTGCCGACGACGACGCAGGAGCTCACGTCGATCACGGTGACGGGGATGAGGTTTCCCTCTTCGCTCCACACCTGGGTCATACCGATCTTCTTACCGATGAGGCCGTTGGCCATGACTGCTCTTCCTTCCGGCGGTCCCCCAGAGTTGCCGTCAGCGGGGACACGGAGTTCGTTGTTTCAAAAACCCGCGACGCACCAGCAGCTGACGGAAAGCCGGGTTTCGCGGGGAGCGCGCGTGTAGCCCACAACCACCGACCTGCGCAAGTTCGTCCGTCGCGCGACCGGCCGCCTACCCCGCGAGCTTGTCGATCTTCGGGTACATCACCGAGAGCGCCGGGTCTGCGATCCGCTGCGCGTAGCAGTCCTCGCCGAGCAGAAAGAGGGCCTGGTCGAGGTAATCCTCCGCCGCACGCAGCTCCTCTTCCTTCTCCGCGATGGCCTGATCCAGCTCGCCCATCACGCGTTCGAACTCTTCTTTGCGCGCGGTGGCCTCGTCCTCCAGCTCAATCAGCCGGCCATGCGCGATGATTCCGTCCGCGCCCACCTGCCCCGGCCGCGGCGTCAGGATCAAAGAGAACTCGCGCTCCATCTCTTCCACGTCGCGGTGGCCGCGCATGAAGAGCAGGCGCGTCTTCTTCAGGTTGATCTTGATGGTCTCGATCGTGTCGAGGTCCCGGCCTTCGAGCTCGAGGTCGGAGAGCTTCCGCTCTTCCTTCTTGATTCCGATCTCCTGATAGCGGAGCTCGGCTTTGCGGGAGCTGATCTTCTTGCGCAGATCCTTCACGCGCCCTTCGATGCCCTCGACGGCCTTCTTCCACCTCTTCACCGTGGCGGAGAGCTTCGCCTTCTCCTCATCCTGCTGCGCGAGGAACTCGGCGTAACCGGTGTCCTCGGCGTTCATCTGCTCCTCCAACGCCGCGAGCTCGTCCTGACGCGCGACGAGCGCCTCCTCCGCCCGGTACACGCGGTCCATCGAGCGCGGACAGTTGGGCTTGTTGGGGAGACGCTCCCGGGCGAGGTCCCCGAGCTTGAAGATGAGATCGTTGTAGGTCTCTGCGGCCATGCGAGGCCGGGGTTTTAGGCGAGGCGCCTTCCCTGCGAAAGGGCGGTGTTCAGAACGGCACCGGCGGGTGCTCGTGGCGGAACTCGCCCTCGCGTCTGTGGAGGAGCGCCATGATCTCCAGCTCCTCGGCGAGCTCGGCCTCTTCGGCGCGATTCAGCTCGCAGACCCATGCTGAGGACACGTCCGCCTGCGCGCGCGAGCTCTCGGCGAGGGTGTCGTAGCGAGCGGCCGCATGCCTCGCGGTGTGCGCCTGCGATTTGAGCTCGATGGCGGGATCGTCATCCACGTCGACGTCCTCGGGCGGGACGGGCAGTGGGCAGCGGCCCATGGTCGAGAGGCGTGCGACCAGGCGGGAGGCGTGCGCCCGGCAGAAGGCGGCCAGCACCAGCAGCCTCGCTTTGTCCGCCGGCGTTGGCGCGCGTTCCGCGGCAGCCGACAGCCTTCGCGCTGAGACGACTTCCGCTTCCCACGCAGCCGCCAGGGCAGCCGCGAGTCTGGGTGTCTTCGACATTCCGTGGCCTCCCCTGCGGTCATCAGCAATCTGGGGACGGCACTGTGCGGCATCAACCAAGGAGGCGATCAACGAACCAATATCCGCCCGCTGCAGCGATGCCGACGGACGCCACCTTCGGGAACCAGCGCCAGACGCTCGGCCGCTTCTGGAGCAGGCGAAGGAGCGGCACGGTCAACAGCACGATCGCCGCTTGACCGAGCTCGACGCCGAAGTTGAAGCCGAAGAGCGCCGAGACCGCCTCGCGATCGATGCCGTAACCCTTCAGAGAGGCAGCGAAGCCGAAGCCATGAATGAGGCCGAAGGTGAAGGCGATCAGCGGCCGGTGCTTCTCCTGCTTGATCACGAGGTTCTCGACCGCGACGAAGATGATCGAGACGGCAATGGCGACTTCCACCGCCCGTGCCCAGCCCGGCGAGAGCGCCAGGTAGCCCAGGGCCGTCACGCCGAGCGTGATCGAGTGCGCGATCGTGAAGGCCGTCACCATCAACATCACCCGGCGGAGGCTCGTCGCCGTGAGCAGCAGCGCGAAGAGAAACGCGAGGTGATCCGGCCCGCCGAAGATGTGCCGCACGCCGAGCGAGATCCATCCGAACAGCCCCGAGACCTTCTCGCCCTCGGCCGGAGGCTCGATGATCAGCGTCTGTTCGTTGCCCTGCGCAAACCGCTGCCCGGCCTCACCGTCGATGAAGCTGCCCAGCACGACGCGATAGTTGCGCGGCAGCACCGAGAGGATGCGGAACGTCTGCGAGAGCGGACCCGCACCGCATGAGAAGCGCGCGCGGAGCTCCAGGTAGCCCTCTTTGATGTGAGCCTGAGTTTCGCGGAGCTCGCACGGTTTGTTGTTCGCGAGCAGCGGCAGCGAAGACCAGATGCCGGCGCGGATCGCGTCCGCGCCCTTGTCCAGCTCCTCCTGCGAGACGAAGTTGTCCTCGTTCGAATCCGCCGGCGCGAGCAGCTGCAGCGTCGCCTGCGTCATCGTGATGACCTCGGTGACGTCGGACGATCCCTTCGTCCGTTCGAGCTGCGCATAGACGATGTCCGCGTCGTGAGCGAAGGCACGAAGTGGAATCAGCAGGACCAGAACGATGAGGAACGGGCGCAACGGTCCGCGAGATATACGCTCCCGCGGTTCGTCGCCAACTCTCCAAGCCGGCTCAGCCCCGCGCCTGCGGCAACATGAACTGCGCCTTCGCGGGCGAGTTGCTCCGGTGCTGAATGCCGCAGCGGCTGCAGTGGAGATCCTTCTTCCAGTACTTCTCCACGCGCGCCTCCTCGTTGCAGCAGACGAAGTGCGCGAGCCGGAACGTGTCCACGTCGTCACGAAGCGGCGGCGGCGGCGCATCCGGCTTCACCGGCACGAACGTCGGGTACGGGTTCAGCGAGAGCGTGCGATGCACCTGCAGCAGCTGCTCGTGGCGGATGAGGTTCGAGTACGCGCGAGACAGGTGCTCCAGATAGGCGCGCTGCTCGGAGGTGAGGAACGCGTCCGGCGCAGCCCTGTGGCCGCAGTAGGGGCACGCGCGCGTCGGCTCTTTCAGCGTCGCGGTGAAGAGCTCGTCCGGGTTCTCATGCGGCAGCTGCGCGGCGAGCCTTCTGTGCACCGACGCGGAGTCCGACGCCCACCCCTTCGTCTTGAACTGCCGGTGGCAGTCCGGGCACTCGCGGCGGACGAAGCCCAACGGATCTTCTGGAAGGCGGACGATTCGCAGCTTCAGGTTCATCGCACTGCCGCCCGTCCCTGCCCCGCCACGGCGAGCACCAGCGACACCAGGGCGGCGACGAGCAGCAGATGCACCCATGCTCCGACCGTCGAGCCCGCCACCATCCCCAACACCCACAACACCATCAAGATGACCGCAATGGTCCAGAACAAGGGCTCTCCCTCCGACCGCGGCAACGTAGGAACGCACCACCCACGCGCCAAGTGCGACATCCGCGCCGACGGAAGATCTTTCAGGCTCGTTCCGCGCTCGCGCGTTTGCGGCGGCGAATTTCACCTTCTCTATGTCGCGCCGCTGAAACGCTGGCATGCCCGATGCTCACCTGGCCCGCCGAATCCGGCGACGGTCGCCGGTTTCAGGCTGGGGGGCGTCGATGCAGGGTGTGATCCGGGTTGCGGCAGTGGCGGTGCTTTTCGTGTCCGCGGGTGTGCTCGCATACGAAGCGGCTCAGCCGTCGGTGGATGTGGCGGTCCCCTCAGCGAA
>JBJMQN010000575.1:0-5146 GCA_045802665.1 Myxococcaceae bacterium
ACGAAGAAGCGCGTCGTCTTGTCGCCGGTGACGAGGACGTCCGAGTCGATCACGTGCGGATTCAAAAGAAACCGAGCCGACAGCTCGCGCGCCCTCTGCTTCCAGCCTTCGCGATCCCAGCCGAACTCCAACTTCTCCTGCACGTAGCTGCTCGGCTTCTCCTTGCTGAACGAAGGCGGTCGCTTCGGATCCTTCACCGTGTAGACGTTCTCGCCCTTCTTCTTGAGCAGGTTGAAGAGCGCGCTCTTGTACTTCTCGTCGGTGATGAGCCACAGCGCGTTGCGAAGCGCGGCGGGATCGTCGTCGATGGGCGCCTGCTTCCGCACGACGTAGCTCGTCCCCTTCATGGAGAAGTTGAAGTCCATGTCCTCTTCGATGGAGTTGTCGAAGTCGTACGAGCCGGTGCGCACGTCGACGTAGATCTTCCGGTCGTGATCCACCTCGTCGTTGAAGAGCGCGCCGTAGCGGGCGTCGACCTCGCGCGAGTCGTAGTCCTTCACCTGGTAGCTGATGAAGTAGGGCGGCCCGGCCTCTTCCAGCTTGAGCTGCGTCTGGTTGCGCTTGAGCTCGTCCGCCATCGCGTCGAGCAGCGTGAGGCGGGAATCGGACGGAGCGGCCGTGAGGGCGAGGGCAACGATCGCGGAGAGCATCGAGGCCGAAATAGCACGGCGCGGTCTTCGTCGAGCGTTGCGCGTCCAGAGTTCAGCGCAAAAGCAACGGGGCGACCCGCCGATGTAGCGAGCCGCCCCGAATGCTTCGATCTCATGTCAGAGCGCCGAGATCCGCTCGACGCTCGACGCTCAACGCTGAACCCTCAACGCCTTACGGCCTACGCCTTGACGATCTTCTCGCGGTTCCGCGTGACGTTCTTCGTCGCATTCCGCGTGTCGATCGTGATCGGCGCCTGCGCGACGAGGTTGTCGTAGTTGATGTCCGAGTGGTCGGTCAGGATCAGCGCCGCATCGCAGTTCTGCAGCAGCTCGTTCGTGAACGGCACCGAGGTCATCTCGTAGTTGAAGCCGTGGCCCTTCTCGATCTTCGGCACGTACGGGTCGTGGTAGACGACGTCCGCGCCGCGCTCCTTGAGGAGCGTCATCACGCGCAGCGACGGGCTCTCGCGCATGTCGTCGATGTCCTTCTTGTACGCCGCGCCGAGCACCACGATCTTCGCGCCATTCAGGCTCTTCTTCTGCCCATTGAGCGCCTCCATCGTGCGCTGCACCACGTAGAGCGGCATGCCGGTGTTGATGTCACCGGCGAGCTCGATGAACTTGGTCTGGAACTCGAACTCGCGCGCCTTCCACGTCAGGTAGAACGGATCGATCGGGATGCAGTGACCGCCGAGCCCCGGGCCCGGGTAGAACGGCATGAACCCGAACGGCTTCGTCCCCGCCGCCTGGATCACCTCCCAGACGTCCATCTTCATCCGGTCGCAGAGCATCTTGAGCTCGTTGACGAGCGCGATGTTCACACAGCGGAAGATGTTCTCGAGCAGCTTCGCCATCTCCGCCACGCGGGTGGAGCTGACCGGGACCACTTCCTTCAGCGCCGACGCGTAGAGCGCCGTCGCCGCCTCCATGCACGCGGGCGAGTAACCGCCCACGATCTTCGGGATGGTCTTGGTGTTGAAGCTCTTGTTGCCCGGATCTTCGCGCTCCGGCGAGAACGCCAGGTAGAAGTCGACGCCGGCTTTCAGGCCGCCGCGCTCGAGGATGGGCTTCATCACTTCGTCGGTGGTGCCCGGGTACGTGGAGGATTCGAGCACGAAGAGCTGGCCCGGACGAACGTACGGGGCAACCGCCTCGGACGCGTTCACGATGAAGCTCATGTCCGGCTCACGCGCAGCGGTGAGCGGAGTGGGCACGCAGATGATGATGCAGTCCATCTCCGCGGCCTTCGAGAAGTCCGAGCTCGCAGCCAGCTTCTTGCTGTCCGTCAGCCTTTTGATCGGCTCGCCCGAGATGTGCTTGATGTAGCTCTCGCCCTTCTGGAGCTTGTCGATCTTGCGCTGATCGATGTCGAGCCCGAGCACATCGAAGCCCGCCTCGGCGAACGCCATGCCGAGCGGCAGTCCCACGTAGCCAAGTCCCACAACGCCGATCTTCGCCTTCCGCTGCGCGATCGAATCGAGCAGCGGGTTCTTCATGACGCGCATTTGTCCGTCCCCTTCGTCCCTTGTGGCGTCAGGCCCCTGCCCAACCGCCGGTGTTCGTTCAGTCTCTTGGGCTCCACAGCACGCAAACCTGAATGCCGCGCGGGAGCCTTGCGCGCACGGTTCCAGTCACCGCCACCGCTGAAGTCACTTCGCCGTAGCCGGGCGAGTAGCGCGCCGGCTCGAGCGTGATCCGCAATCCTTCGGAGATGCAGACGATCGCGGTAGGCGCCTCGATGGGGCCAACCTCCACGACATCCAGTCCGAATTTCTCGCCCGACACCGCCGCCACCCTCTCCCGCTCCTCGAAGCTCATCAGGCGAATCCGCGCCTGCTGCGAGCTCAAGGGAAACCGGGTGACCAGAGTGTGTACGCCGTTGCCCCGCAGCAAGTCCGACACGAGCAAGGCGCTGTCTTGCGGATGAAGTTCGAAGCGCCGCTCTACCGAAACGCCCGGGAACGCCGAGTGCTTCGCGGCGAGCAGCTGCCGGTCATGCGCGAGGTCGAACCGCGTCACTTCGCAGCCGGTGCGGTCCTCCAGGAAGAACAGGCGCGAGGAGTCCAGCGGCGCCTGCTCCTGGCCGTCCACTTCAACCGTCGCGTGCGCTCGGGTGGAGCGGAACGCATTCCGCACCGCAGGATCGCGAGTGTACGTGCCGGTGCCGGGATCCACGATCACCGGGACGCCGTGCACGTGCAGCTCGAAGGAGAGCTTGTCGTTGTGGCTGTGGCCGCCGATGCCGCGCTGACCGTTCGCGCCCGCGGAGATCGTCACCACCGCCTCTTCGGATCTCAGCACATGAATGCCGGCAGCATCCGAACGCATCGGCATCTGCTGCGCGATGGACGGCAGCCGCGCGAAACGCGAGAGCCCGCGCTTTCCGAGCAGCCACACCGCCTCGTCGCACAGCTCCGCGTTCGGCTTCAGCGCGCCATCGCCAAAGAGCGCCGCGCCGAAGCTCGCGAGGTAGCCCTGATCGTTCGCCTGTCGATCGCAGAGCGGAAACACGCGCCCCGAATCGTTGTCGCCCAGCTGCGGCGCGAGCCCATCCGCCGACGTGTAGTTGAGCGCCACCTGGAACATCCGGCTGAGCCGGTCCGAGTAGTCGTGGCCGAGATCCACCCCGCTCTGCTGCGTCACGACATGAGCGAGCGCGAAGAGCTCGAGCGCGAGCCGGTGGTACGGAACGGATCCTTCGAACGACCAGCCGTCCTCCAACACCTGCCGCCGCATCTCCTCCTGCACGCCGCGCACGGAAGAGGCGATCCGCTCCACCGCGCCTGGCAGCTCGGGAAAGAGCAGCGACGCGACGAGGAGGCCCACGTGGTTCGAGACCAGGTGGTTGTTCGGCACTCGGCCGGTGTCTTCCTTGTGCGCCTCGACGAAGAAGCAGTGATCGGAGATCGACCCGAGGACCTCAGCGACGAAGGCCGGCTCCCGCGCTTCCGCGGCGTCGGAGAACATCATCAGCGACTGAGCGAGGTTGCCGGCCCGGAGCGCGACCTCCATCGCGCAGCTCCACTGAATCCCCACGCCCACCGGGTTCGACCGGATGAAGTCGCGCGTGAAGTCCACGAACAGCTGCGCATACCGAGCGCGCTGCGCCGGATCCTCCGACACCCAGTAGCCCTGTCCCAGCGCGAGCAGATGATCCAGCCGCCCCATCACCCACGGAAACTTCGGATCCGCGCCCAGCTTGAAGAGCGACAGCTCCGAGGCCGGCAGCATCGGATACCGATGTCCGCTCTGTGGATCGAGCGACCAATCGATCTTCGAATCGAACTCCACGCTCTGACCGAAGACGTTGAAGCGAAGGTGCGAGGCACGCTTGGCGCGGGAGATGGCCCGGGTCAGCGCACCGTTGCACTGGGCGAGCGCGGAGAGCGTTCGCGTTCGTTGAGAGACGCTGCACCAGACCTCGCTCGGGCGATCCAGCGCCGCGGCAGGGAGCTCCTCGAGGCGCGCGACGCCGAATGCCTGACAGAGGGCTTCGACCTTCGTCGCACCACGGTAGCGATACAGCACCTGCACGGCTGCCCGCCGCGCACGTCGTGCAGCAACTTCCGCAATCACCCACGGAGACATTCCCGGCACGCCGCCACCCTCCCGCTGCGGTTCACTTCAGCAACGCGCTTGCCACCTGCCGTTCACTGAAAGCACGCGGAGTTGCAGGACTGGCCCACGCGCCGAGCCGTAATTTCTTCCGGAAGAAATGCTCCCACCGTGGCGCCTCGTTCCAACCAACGCGGCAGATCGCGGGGTTGCGCGCCGGTTCGACCGAGGCACGGAAGCTGCTGAAGGACGCGCCGGGTAGTTGGGCGGCGGGCTGAGGGGGCAGATGAACGGGGCGGTCTGGGCGCACGTGGCGAAGGCTGTGGATTCGAAAAGGTCTGTGGAAGCGATCCTCGAAGCGATGGGCGATGCGGGGGTGGTGCTCTGGCGGGGCGGGTTCGAGCTCCGCGTCGCTGGCGAGTCCACTGAGCTGCGCACGCTCGCGGAGTCGCTGCACAGCGTGAGGGCGAGGGCGAACGTTCAGCGCGGGCTGGTGGACAGGGCCGGGCGTTACGGGCTGCAGCCGTTGATGCGAGACGGTCAGGTGGTGGGCGCGCTGATCCTCACGGATGAGCTGATGGAGATCGCAGAGCCGCTCTCCGTGATCGTCGCTCAGGCGATGAACGTGCAGAACGAACGCGATCAGGCGCGGGCGCTGCTCCGGGAAGTGTGGAAGCTCCGGCAGCAGCTGCGGGACGCCGCGAGGGTGCAGACCGCTCTTCTCTCTCAGGCGCGGCATGATCTGCGGACGCCGCTCACCGCGCTGAAGGGCTACGCGGACATGATCAACCGCGGAATGGCCGGGCCGGTGACGCCGACGCTGAAGCGGTACGTGGATCGGATCGGCGCGGCGGTGGAGCGCGAGGTGCGGCTGCTGGAGGAGAAGCTCGGCGCCACGATCACCTTGAGCGCAGCCGAAGGGTGACCGGAGGAGACGCCGC
>JBJMQN010000576.1:0-15123 GCA_045802665.1 Myxococcaceae bacterium
ATCGCCCAGCCCCTCCCCGCGCCTCGAGAAGGGTGTGAGGCGTCCCACCCATTCGTGAGTTGGCGCGGGGACCAACCGCGAGGGATGAACGTGCAGCAGCCGTGCGGACGGATTTGACCGCCAGACGACTCGGGGCCCTGCGCGCGGGGACGATGACGCGAAAGCTCCGCTACTCCGGCAGCGCAGCCTCGACGAGGCGCAGATCCGCGTCGTTCCGGATCTCCACGCAGGTGCTGCGCGCGCCGCATTCGGGGCACACGCTGATCGCGAGCACCAGCCTGCAATCCACGCACACGCGCGTTGGCCAGAGCGCCGTTCGCACCGCGGTCAGAAACTCTTCGCGCGAGGGCAGCTTACCGGAAGTCCCGCCGCTCAATGATGGACCGGCTGCTGCTCGCCTGCGTGCCACTCTTCGGTCCGTTCCGCGAGCGGGAGGATGACGCGCATCAACGTGCCGCGCCCAACCTGAGATTCGATCTCGATCCGACCGTCATGTGCGGACACGATCCGCTCCACCGTCGCGAGGCCGATGCCGGTGCCTGGCGCCTTCGTCCCCTTCGCTCGGTAGAAAGGCTTGAACACGTCCTTCCGCGCGTCCTCGGGGATGCCCGGACCGGTGTCTTCGATCGTGAAGTAGCCGCGGCCCTCCACGCTTCCGCCGCGCACGCTCACCCGGCGCTCGGGGCGGCCGGCGGTGAACTTGATCGCGTTGTTGAGGAGGTTCAGCGCGACGACGTAGAGCAGCTCAGGAGGACACGCGAGGTGCGCGTCCTGCACTTCCACGCTGAGCGTCACGTTGAGATCTTCCGCTCGCGCGCGGAGGTCCTCCGCCACCGCTTCGAGCACGGCCTTCGCCGAGGAGTCCTTCCGGAGCCCCTCGCCGATCGTTCCGCCGCGGGAGAACGCGAGCAGCGCATCCATCATCGCCGCGGCTCGCCTCGTGACCGTCTGAACACGATCTCCCACGCGCAGCGCGGCGTCCGGCGGATCGGTCTTCATCCGCTGAAGCTGCGCCACCGTCATCGGGAGCGGCGCGAGCACCGAACGGACATCGTGAGCCACTCGCGCGGCGAAGGCGTCGAGATCTTCGTTGCTCCGCTCCAGCGCGTACATCTGCTTGTCGAGCATCGCGCGCTGCACCTTCACCGCCCGCAGCGCCTTCAGCAGCATGAGCCCGAGCACCGCCGCCAACACCACCGAGAGCGCGGAGATGGCGGTGACGACGACGGCGCCCGCTCGCGCCTCCCTCACCGAGCTGCTCATCGCGGCCTGCAGATCCGCGTCCTCGCGCTGGCCCAGCGAATCCAGCACATCATCCAGCTCTTCGCGCAAGGGCTCCGCGTCCCGCTGAAACTCGTCCGAGAGCTTCTGCGCGGAGGCGCCGGCGTTGCGCAGCTTCACGATGCTCGCCAGCGCTGCCTCGTACTGGTCGTTGAGGTGCACCGCCCGCATGAGGAGCTGCTCGCTGCCGGGGCCGAGCCGGTTCCTGAGCTCGCTGAGCGATTCGGCTTCGTCCTCGCGCGCGGTCTGCGCTCCCGCGAGTGACTTGTCGTCGCCCGTGATCAGAAACGCGCGCGTCTTCCGGCTCTTCTTCTCGGACGCGAGGCGGAAGCGATCCACCGCGAACACGTCGCCGGCGTTGTCGAAGATGACCGCGTCCTTCTCCACCACGATGTCGCGCAGCTCGCGCAGACCGACGACGCTCAGGAAAAGAATGGTGACGGCCACCAGCGCGTAGCCCAGCCACAACTTCCGCTCGAAGCTCATGAAAGGCCGCCCTCCAGGCCGCGCGCCCCGATCGGTATGCCTTCCCGATCAAAAGTGGGATTGGTCCCGGGGCCCGGCGAAGGACGAAAAAAGGGCGCCGCCGGACGAACATTCCCGCGACGCCCCTCGAACTGTCAGCCGGTCACTAGTTGCCGGCGGTCTCGGTCTCTTTGATCGCGGACGCCTCGATGAGCCCGTAGTGCCCGTCCTTGCGGCGGTAGACCACGTTCATCTCGTGCGACTCGGCGTTCATGAACACGTAGAAGTCGTTGTTCATCAGGTCCATCTGCATCACGGCCTCCTCCACCTTGAGCGGGCGGGTGAGGAATTCGTTGGTGCGGATGATGCGGGGGCTCGGCGGCTCCGGGTGCTTCTCGGGCTCGGCCACTTCGTAGACGTCGTGGCGGACCTTCAGAGCGGCCAGCGCGCCTTCGCGGTGATGGACGCGGTCTTTGCCGTGGTGATGCTTGAGCCGCTCCTTGTAGCGGCGGAGCTGCCGTTCGATCTTGTCCATCGCGAGATCGAGCGACGCGTACATGTCCTCGCTCTTCTCACGGCCTCGCAGCACGAACGGGCCGGAGTGAATCGTGATGTCGGCGTTCTGAAGGTGGCGCTCCAGCGAGAGCACCACGTGAGCATCACCGGCCCTGTCGAGGTACTTGTTGACCCGTTCGACCTTCTCGCGTGCGTAGGTTTTGAGGGAATCGATGGGATCGATGCCGCGGAAGGTGATGTTCACCTGCATGCGTGTCTTGCCTCCGTCCAGCGTGGGTCCTGCGTTTCACTTTCGGGGTGAGGTCGATCTGACTGACCCCGAGAGGTGAAAGCAACAGGCGCATGGACGGATTCCCGGAAGAATCGTCGGTGTGCGCATGAGGCCGACTTTTCGCGCCCGGTTGGACGCGCAATATCGTCAGTAATACTTCTTGCGCTTGCTCGACGGCAGGATGCCCAGCACCTCGCGGTACTTCGCGACGGTGCGGCGGGCGATCTCGATGCCCTGCGCCCGGAGCAGCTCCACGATCTTCTGGTCCGAGTACGGGTTCTTGCTCTCTTCGGCCGCCACGAGCTGCTTGATGTGGTTCTTCACCGCTTCAGACGCGATGTCGTCGCCCGTCGTCCGGCCGATGGACGAGTTGAAGAAGTACTTGAGCTCGAAGATGCCCTGCGGCGTGTGGACGTACTTCGCGGTGGTCACGCGGCTCACGGTGGACTCGTGCATCCCGATGTCCTCCGCCACGTCGCGGAGAATCAGCGGCTTCAGATACGCGATGCCCTTGTCGAAGAACTCGCGCTGAAACTTCACGATGCTCTCGGTGACCTTGAAGATCGTGCGCTGGCGCTGGTGAATCGAACGGATGAGCCACATCGCGGACCGAAGCTTCTCCTGAACGAACTCCTTGGTCTGGCCCGGCGTGAGCTGTCCCTGCTTGAGCGCATCCCGGTACACGCCGCTGATGCGCAGCTTCGAGAGGCCGTCGTCGTTCAGCACCACCGTGTAGTCGTCGCCCATCTTGTAAACGAAGACGTCGGGGGTGATGTACTGCGCGTCGTCGCCGGAGAAGTTGCGGCCCGGCTTCGGGTCCAGCTTGGGCAGCAGCCTCGTCGCCGCCACGATCTCGCCCAGCTCCAGCTTCAGGTCGCGAGCGATCGCCGGGAGGTTCTTCGACTCAAGCAGCTTCATGTGCTTCTTGATGATCAGCCCGAGCAGCGACGCCTTCGGATCCTTCAGCGCCGCGCACTGAATCAGCAGGCACTCCTGAAGGTCGCGAGCGGCGCAGCCGTACGGATCCAGGTGCTGCACTTTTCGGAGCGCCCGTTCGGCGGTGCGCATGTCGACGTCCGCTTCGCTGGCCAGGCGGATCAGCGGATCGCCGTCCACGCCTTCGAGCTTGAGGTAGCCGTCGTCGTTCAGGTTGCCGATGATCAGCGACGCGACGCGAATCTCCGCGTCGTTGAGCTTCACCATCCCGAGCTGCGCCATCAGGTGGTCGTAGAGATCTTCCTTCTCGACCAGGTTCGCCTCGAACGACGGCATGTCGTCGGATGCGACGTTGTTCTTGTTGGAGGCGGTGGACTGCTCGTTGAACTGGTAGCTGTTGAGGTAGGCCTCCCAGTCGATCTCGGCCGGGTTCTCGGACTCGCCTTTGACCTCTTCGGCCTTGTCCGCAACCGGGCGGTCCTCTACCGCGGGCGCCTCGGTGTTCTCCGCCTCGAGCGACGCCTCACCCGGCGCCTTCTCCGACAGATCCCCTTCGAGCTCCTGCTCCGGCTGCTCCAGAAGCGGGTTCTGCTCCAACTCCTCCCGGACCTGCTCCAGAAGCTCCATCCGAGACAGCTGCAGGAGCTTGATCGCCTGCTGCAGCTGGGGAGTCATCACCAGCTGCTGCGACATCTTCAGGCTCTGCTTGAGTTCCATCCCCATCGTTGGCCCGTCTCCGCTCTGGTGGCGTCCTTAAAAAGCGCCCGAAACTCAGGGGAGGCCGGGCGCCATCAAGGAACGTGCCAAGGTAGTCAGCTCTTCCCGTGGTGTCTAGGGGGGACCGGAAGAGGGCATATTGGTTGCAATTGTGAAATTTTGACCGAATTCCAGCCGGTTACAGCGCACAGAACGGACAGGTGCCAAGCGCTGGCCGAATTGGCATAGGCGACTTTCGGGGTGGGATTTGGCGTCAGGAGAGCCGGAACGACTCGCCGAGGTACACCGCTCGGGCTCGCTCCGACGACGCGATCTGCTCCGGTGAGCCCTCCTCCAGAATCTGACCCGCCGCGATGATGTACGCGCGATCGCAGATGCGAAGGGTGTCCCGGACGTTGTGATCGGTGATCAGCACCCCGAGGCCGCGGCCTTTCAGCTCGGCGATCTGCTTCTGGAGATCTCCCACGTTGATGGGATCCACGCCCGCGAAGGGCTCGTCGAACAGGATGAAGCGCGGGTCCGGAATCAGGGACCGGGCGATCTCCGCGCGACGGCGTTCGCCTCCTGAGAGCGTCTCCCCGTAGCTGTCCGCGACTTTCTGCAGCCCGAACTCTTTGATCAGCGCGTCCGCTCTGTTGCGCCGGGCGGTCCCATCCAGCTTCTGCAGCTCCAGCACCGCGAGGAAGTTGTCGCGCACGGAGAGCTTCCTGAAGATCGACGCTTCCTGCGGGAGATAACCGATGCCTTTGCGAGCGCGCTTGTGCATGGGCAGCGCGGTGACGTCCTCGTCATCGAGCATCACCTTTCCGCCGTCCGCCGCCACGAGGCCCACGACCATGTTGAACGAGGTCGTCTTCCCCGCTCCGTTCGGCCCGAGCAGCCCGACGACCTCTCCCGTGCGAACGTGAAACGAGACGCCGTCCACCACACGGCGGCGGCTGTAGCTCTTCTGCAGGACCTCCGCCTTCAGCGTCGTCACGGCGCGCCGTCCTTCTTCGGGCCTTGAGGCAGCTTCATGCCGCCCGGTCCGGTCTCCACCTGCATCTTCACGTTGTCGCCGCGGATGGTGTCGCCCGGCAGATCGATCACGAACTTCGTCGCGGTCATGCGGTTGGGGCCCTGCTTCGCCTCCGGGTTTCCGGTGACGGTGATGAGGCCTTGTGGGACGTCGTAGACCGCTCGCTCGCCGTGGGCCCACTTGTCGCCGTCGATGGCGGTCGCGTTGCCCACGCATTCGGCGCTGCGGAGTTGCTGATCTTCTCCGTAGTGCGCGACGAGCCGGTCACAGGTGATCTGCGTGGGGCCGCGTCTCACTCGCACGCGGCCGGACCAGCTTGCGGTGTTCTTCCGGCCCTGTACTTCGAAGCGGTCGCCCACGATCTGAACGGGCAGCTTTCCGCGATCACCCATCGGCGTCGTCGGCGCGGCAATCGTCTTCACCGCTTCGCCTTTCAACGTGTCGCCGACGAGATCGATCACGAAGCGATCGCCGGTCACTTCACTGCCGCCCTGTCGCGCCTGCGGATTTCCGGTGATCACGACGATGCCCGAGGTGTTGTCGAAGTCCGCGCGATCGCCCCTCGCCCACTTGTCGCCCTGCGTGGCCTCCGCGTTGCCAATGCACTCGATGCGGCTGACCTCCTGCGCGGACGTGTAGTGCGCGACGAGCTTGTCACACTGAAGCGTGGCGCCCTTGTTAGGGACCAGCACCTTCACGTGGCCCGAGTAGGTGGCGGTGTTGGCCTTGCCCTGAATCTCGAACTGATCGCCGCTGATCTGCACCGGCTCCTTCGCGAGCTCGGGCGAGAGCTTCTGCGTCGTGCCGGCGTCGGGCGTGACCACCGGATGTGGGGCCATCACTCCGCGCGTGAGGAGCAGCGCCGCGAGGAAGTGCTCGATCACGGCGCCGTGTCCTCCTTCGGACCCAGCCGGCTCTGCACGTTGCCGTTGAACTGGTACTCCTGCGTCACGAACGAGAGATCGAAGTGATCCGCCGAGAGCGAATACCGCGGCCCATCCACGTCGATCCGCGAGTCACCGTGCGCTGTCCGCGAGTTGCCGTCGAAGCTCGCGCGCTCGGTCTTCGCGACGACGCCATCGCCGCTACGCATCACCACGCCCTCGCGCCCTTCCGCCTGCCTGGCGGCCTGATTTCCCACCACCGTCGGCGCGCGGACCTCCATGCCGCCGGTGATGAAGCTGTTGGGCTCGCCGAGCTTCGCCTGACTCGGAAAGCGCATCAGCACTTCGGAGCCGATGAACTCGGTGGAGTTGCGCACATAGGTGAGCTTCGCGGCGCGGCCGGCGGCGACCAGCTCGGTGCCCCGGAACGAGGTGACCTTCATCCCGTAGAGCGTCACCGTGGGCGGCGGTTCGGCGGCGGGCGCCTCGCGTCGGGGCGTGCACGCGGATGCCAGCAGGATTCCGAAGACGACGATGCGCGCCCGCGAGGTCACGGCCTTTACGCCTATCACGGACTCTGCGTTTTCCAGCGGCGGTGCATCCACACCCATTGCTCGGGACGTTCACGAATCGCCCGTTCGATCTCCGCCGTCATCCGCGCGGTGAGCTCGATGGCGTCGCGCTCTCTGTCGCCCGAGGACGGCAGCGGCTCCAGACGCTTCAGGCTCAGCCGGTACTTCGTGCCCTCGGCGATGCGGTGACAGAAGCCCATGATCACCGCCGCGTCGGTGCGAAGCGCGAGATCTGCCGCGGCGCGTGGCGTGCTCGCGCGGTGTCCGAAGAACGGCACGAAGACGGATTGCACCTTCGTGTCCTGATCGATGAGCAGGCCGAGGATCTCTCCCGCCTTCAGCGCCCGGAGCATGTGCTTCGCCGCGCCGCCCTGCCCTCGCCAGATGCTGCCGACTTTGCCCTCCCGGCGGAATTTCTCGATCAGCGCGGTGGTCCTCGGGTCCGTCGTCTCCTTCGCGATCGACTGCGCGGGATAGCCGGCCAGCGCCACGCGCCTCGCGAGCAGCTCCCAGTTGCCGACGTGGCCGGTCACGAAGACGACCCCCTTGTTCCTCGCGAGCGCTCTGTCCAACACCGCCCTGTCTTCCGCGCTCCACTCCACGAGCTCGTCCATCCGCGGATCGATCTGCCGGATGCAGCCCACCTCGAACGCCGCCTGCCCGAGGTGACGGAACATCGCGCGAGCGGTGGCCTCACGCTGCTCGGGAGTCCATTCGGGAAACGCGCGAGTGAGCGACTCGAGCGCCTTCCTTCGCTCTCCGCGCGCGACCCTGAAGGCGATCAATCCGAAACCGCGCCCAAGCCACGCGGCGAAGCGGAGCGGCAACGAGGAGACGATCGCCAGCGCGGATCGCACGAGCAGAAAGCGCACGTACCGCTTCACGCGCTTGCGAAGCGGAGGCACGTCCGTCGCGGGTGCGACCTCTATGGGCTGCAGCGCGCTCACGCTTTGGTTTCGAACTTCGCTCCGAGCATCGCCGTCATCGTCTCGCGGAGGTACTGCGCTCCCAGCGACGCCGTGCGCTCCGCTCCACCGGGACGACGCTCCACCGGCGGCGCGACCTCCATCACGTCGCCGCCGATCAGCGTGAAGTTCTTTCCGAGGCGGCGGATGAGCTCGATCAGAAATTCCGGACGCAGACCCTTCGGCTCCGGCGTGCCGGTGGCGTTCGCGTGCTCTTCGTCCGTGCCGTCGATGTCGTTCGAGAAGTAGAGGTGCGTGACGCCGGTGCTCTTGATGTGCGCGATGATCGCGTCCAGCGCGGCGCCTTCGTCGCGGTTGCACTCCTCCGCCCAGAACTGACGCACGCCCGTGGTCTTCTCCCAGTGCTCGCGCGGGAAGCGTGACGCGCGCGTGCCCACCTGAACCAGCCGCCCGCCGCGTCCGACGAGGTTGTTCGCGTGGAAGGACCAGGTGGCGAAGCAGTACTTCACGCCCAGCCGCTCCTCGAGCAGATCGGTGTGCGCGTCCGGCTGCACGATGCCCCAGTTTTTCTTGTGCACGCGCGAGAGCGCGGAGACCACCGGCCACGCGTTGGAGTGATCTCCGCCAAGGACAATCGGCTTCGCGTTCGGGTTGAGCTGGAAGATGAGATCGAGCGCGCGCTCCGCGATGGAGAGCGGAGAGACCGGGAGACTGCTGTCCGGCGCCTTCGGATACAGCGCCTTCCGGCTGGCCGCCTTCTGCGACTCCGAGAGCATGTCGTCATGTAAAAGCTGCGGGCAGACGAACACGTCGCCGATGTCGATGACCCCTGCCGCCTCCAACTGCGCGGGGAGGTTCGTCGCTTCATTCACGAGAGTCGTGCGAAGGGCCTGAGGGCCAAGGTTACTGCCGCGGAGAAATCCCGCGCCGACATCGGAGGGGATGCCGAGAATGAAGGCCCGAGCGGTCGCGATGCGCCCAAGCGTCGCCCTCCACTTCTGCTGCACCTCGGCGTCGTCCTTCGCCTGGTAGAGCGTGCGCTGAAGGGCCTCCTGCTCCGCTCTACCGGTGGAGACGAGGTACAGGCCGCCGCCAGCGGGACGGAGGAGCAGCGAGAGTTCTTCGAGCGGAGTCATCACAGTGCTTCTAGCGGAGCGCGGGGGCGAGTGCAGCGTTGCAGACCGGTGAGTTCACTTGTCCTCCGTCATCGTCTGCGACTCGATGGCCCGGCTCTCCGCGGCGCTCCACGCGGTGAGCCGCTGCTTCGCCTGCGTAGCGCCCTGCGGCGTGTCGATCGCCGCGCCCTGCGCGAGCCACTTCCGCGCTTCGTCATAGCGGCCGAGGCGCGCGTAGAGATCAGCCACCCGGTAGTAGAGCGAGGGATTCGGCGCAGCGAGTCGCGCCGCGGCCTGCAGCACCTCCACTGCTCGGGCGAACCGGCCCTGTGACTCGTACGCGTTGGCCTCGGTGAGCAGCAGTTCCACGCGCGCGCCCGGGTCGGTGACGAACGGCCTCGCACGGACCGCCGCCTCCGCTGCTTTTCGCGCATCTCCCAGAGACAGATACTGCTGAGCAAGCGCGAGGTGCAGCCCTCCTTCGCCGGGATGCTTCGCGATCTGTCCCTCCAGCGTCGCCGCGGCCTCCGCTCGTTTGCCCATCGCGTTCAGCACTTCCGCTCGGGTCAGCGCCACGCGCACGTCGTCTGGCGCGAGCTTCTCCGCCTCGTCCACGCCCGCCATCGCCGCATCGAACTTCTTGTTCGCCGCCTGGAACGCCGCGAGCCGCAACCGGAGCGGCAGCGTCTCGATCGAATTCTGAAGCTCCGGCAACACCGCCGCGAGCAGACCTTCCGCTTCCACGAACCGACCCGCGCCGCCGAGCCGGTTCGCGATGTCCAGCAGCAGCGGAGGACGTCGAGGAGCGAGCCGCTGAAGCTCGTCAGCCCCCTTCGCCACGCGCAGCGCCTCGTCGATCACGCCGCGATGGAAAATCTCCTCGTTCGATTCGATCGCCAGCCGGTACTCGAGGAACGCCTGATTCCGTTTGCCCATCCGGAGCAGCGCGCGCGCCGCCGCACGGTGAGACGGCCCATGCCACGGCGCGAGGAGAAGTCCGCGGTTCAGCCACGCGAGCGCGAGGCGCGGATCCGCCGCTCGGTCGTTCGAATAGGACAGGCCCACGGCGGTGTAGAGCAGTGGATCGAACGGGTGCCGATCGATCAGCGGCTTCGCGGCTTCTTCGACGTCCTGCGCCTTCGCGCCCTTCGTGATCAGCGCCTGAAGCTGGTCCTCGGCGGAGAGCCAGCTGTCGCGGGAGCGCACCGCCCCGAAGATCGCGAGCGCTACGACCAGCGCCGCAGCGGGCCACACCAGCCTCGGCGGCAGCGACCGTCCGGCCTCGCCGCGCCGGGACACGAGCCCGAGCAGGATGATCAGCGCGACCGGAACCGCGGGCAGCTCGAAGCTGAAGTCGAAGAGGTTGTGCAGCGCAACGGCGACCGCTGCGGAGAGCGTGGCGAGATCCAGCACCGAGGGCTCGTCGCGGCGGAACAGCGAGAAGAACGCGTAGAGCCCAAGCGCGAGCAACGCCGCGGCGCCCGGAATCCCGAGCTCCGCCCAGAGCTGGAGGACTTCGTTCTCGGGGTGTGTATACGTGTAGACAGACGGCTCGAGCTGCGAGTGCGGGAAGCCCAACTCGAACGTGCCGCGGCCCATGCCGAAGCGCGAGAACTCGCCGGCGGACCGAGCGAACTGCGGCCACAGCGCGAGCTTGGAGTCGCGGACCTTCTCCAGTGAGTTGGTGTTCTCGTACTCGGTCGTGAGCCCGTCCCACGCGACGTACGCGCCAGCGCAGAGGACGGTGCCCACCGCGATGAGTCCGATGACGCCGCGGCCCATCGCGAAGGACCGCTTCCGCTCTTCCGCCTGCCGGGCTCGGAGGATCAACAGGGCGGCGAGCAGTTGCGCGAAGACCAGGCACGCGATCCCCGCGCGGCTGAGTGAGAGCACGGCGATCGACGCCTGCAACAGATATCCGAGCGCGAGCGCCACTCGCACCGGCGGCAGCTTCGCGTCCACCAGCAGTCCCAGCGTGAGCGTCGCGGTGACGGTCAGAAATCCGGTGAGGTGGTTCGGGTTGCCGAAGAAGGTGAGCACCGGCGGAGGAATGCTGAAGGCCTGCACGCCGAACAACGCAGTCGCACCCACCAGCGCGTGCCCCGCACCGACGAGCGAGACGATCGCGCCCACCGCCGCCACGCCCCACTGCAATCGCTTTCGAGCGCTTCGGGAGGTCGCGAGCTGAGACGACGCGATGATCAGCGCGAGATAGGAGGCCGCCTTCGCGAGCTCGAGAGAAGTGGCCGCCACGTCCAGCGTGACCGGTCGCACCGTCGAGAGGCCGAGCGGCTGGAGGTTGAAGCGCACCAGCTCCGCGGCGACGGGACTTGCGAGCCCGAGGAGCGGCAGCGGCAGCGGAACGAGCTGCAGCGCGCAGAGCACCACCGCCGCGACGAAGAGCCAGCCCAGCTTCGGGACGCGGACCTTCTCCCCGTCCCAGATCGTCGAGGCGCACGCGAAGCACAACGCGCCTGAAGAGAAGCCGATGAGCGGCCAGATGACCCACGACGCCGCGCCTCCGAAGGCCGCGACGCAGGACGCGAGCGCGAGCAGAAGGCACGCCTCCGAGAGAGGTCGCACGCGCGAGCTCCAGCGGCGGCGGTCGGACACAATGCGGAGAATGCCGTCGCTGCTGCCGCCCGTCGAGAAGTGGGCGCTGCCGGATGGCTGCAGAGTGAGCGGACGGCAACGGCCTCTCATCTTTCTTGCCTGAGCCACGCCTCTCTGCGTATGTCCGCCGCCCCGATGTTCCGCGTCTTCGCCACCGCTCTGCTGCTCGTCTTCAGCGCGACCACGCTCGTCGCTTGCAAGGGGAGCTGCCGCAAGCTCTCGGAGAAGCTCTGCGACTGTGCTCGGAACACGGTCGAACGCGACTCGTGCCTCAGGCGAGCGTCGAACGAAGAGTCCCGCGTGCCCGTCACGCCAGAGGACGAGGCGACCTGCGCGGACCTCCTGCCCAAGTGCGATTGCAACCTGATCAACACGCCGAAGGGCAAGCAGGACTGTGGGTTGGCACGCTGAGCCTCATCGACGCCGCCCGTGGCGGCTCCTCAGCGTCCCCCTGGTTTGGGGGGCTGAGTTGTTCTTGGCGCCGACCCTCCCTCTATAATAGAGCGGTCCTTCAGCCCTCCTGGCCGCGAGAGGGCTTCTTCAGATGGGAACGCTGATGGACCGCGTGGTTCGCCGACATCCCGACGTCGGCCTGCAGCGATTCGGGGGCCGGCTTCTGGCGGTCACCCCTGACGATCGCCTCCACAGCTTCGAAGACACCACAGGCGAGCGGTCCGAGGTGGCCGAACGCATCGTCGAGCTCTCGGATGGCATGCGGACCGTCTCCCAGATCGTCGATGTCTTGATGGACGAGTTCGAGGTGGATCGCGCCACATGCGAACGCGACGCCGAAGGGTTCGTGCAGCTGCTGCTGGAGCGGAAGGTGTTGGTGCTCGCGTGAGAGCTTCGTTCGTTGGAGGAGTGCAGATGCGGTCTTTGCAGACGAAGTGGCTGTTGGCGGCGGCGGTGCTCGCGTTCCTCGCGGGCTGCGGCGGCTGTTACAAGCCGGCGGAAGAGCGCCACCTGGTGCTGACCGTCACGAAGCCGCAGATCGGCCAGACGCTCACTCTGAAGGACCACGACACCGAGCCCGCGCCCAACGGCCGAGACGGCCTGCAGTTCGACGTGGAAGTGAAGCTCGAGTGGGAAGACACCAACGGCAACCGGACGCCGGCGGATGTGGCAGAGGCGTCGCTCGCGCTGACGAAGCCGGATGGGACGACGGAAGAGGGAGTCGCGGGGACGGTCGCGCCGGGAGGCGTTGCGACCTTCGTCGGCGTCACGTTCGATCAGGAAGGTACGTGGCTGCTCAAGCCCGTCGCGCGCGAGCTCGCGTCCCACACGACGTCACCGGATGTGACCGTGTCGGTGAAGATCGTCCTCGGGGACAAAGTGCTTCCGAAGGTGACGTCGGTGGCGGTGGCGGAGGACCTGAACGGGGATCTTCAGCTGAACGCAACGGAGCTCGATGCGGGCACGACGTTCACCGTGACGTATGCCGCGACGGACTTCACCTCCGGCAAGGCGTGGGTCGAGACCGCGGATGGCACGCGCCACTCGGTCGACGTTTCGCTTCCGAGCAACACGATTCAGACCGACCTGCCGCCCGGCGTGGTGGAGCAGAGCTACGACCTGCGCGTGCACCTGCTCACGGACGAGGGGCTGGAGAATGATCTCAGCGCGAGCGCGACGCGGAACTCCGAGGCGTTCTTCACGATCGCGGTGGATCAGGTTCCCCCGACGGTCGTCATCACGCAGCCGCTGGATCGCGACGGCGGCTATCCGACGAACATGTTGCTCGCGTCCGCGACGGTGACCGGAGCGGAAGGACAGAACGTTCTCTTCACCGCGCAGCTTCTGGACGGCGGCACCGCGCAGCCGGCCGGCAGCTATCCGGTCGTCAATGGCGTCGCCACGGGCCAGGTCACGCTGATCAGCCCCGGAGTGCAGCTCCTCACCGCCACCGTGCAGGACAAGGCGGGAAACTTCGGCACCGCCACGCAAGAGCTCTGGGTGAACAACGGCGCGTGCGCGGTCACGCTGACGAGCCCTTCGACCACGCCCTCCTACGTGGGTCCGGGCGCGGACACGAACACGACGACGGCGGGCGTGCAGTATCGCGTTCAGGGCGACGCGCCCCAGTGTGCGAATCAGTCCGCGCGCGTGACGGTGGGCACCACGGTCGTCACGGGTACGACCGACGGGAGCGGGCACTTCGACGTCGAGGTCACGCTCGCGGCGAACAACAACACCGTGAAGGCCGAGGTCGACAACGGCGCCGGTGTGTTCGGCAATGCGTCCGCGGACATCTTCCTCGGCAGCGCGGACTTCAAGATCACGCAGCCGGCGAACAACGCCGTGCTCAACATCGCCTCCGACCTCGACGCGACGCAGGGGGGCATCCAGTACATCCTCTCGTATCAGCCGACGCCTGCGACCGGTCAGACCGTGACGATCTGCACCTCGATCGCGGGCCCGGGCGCGACGACGCCATGTCCGGATGGCTCCAGTGCGTTCGTGCTGACCACGAACACCGCGCCTTCGGTCACGCGCTACTCGTATTTCGAGGGGACCTATCAGCTGAAGGGCGTGCTCTTGAGCGGGACGTCCGTGCTCGGCGTGACGCCGGTCGTGAACCTCGTGGTGGATGCGACGAGGCCAGCGATCGCTTCGGTGAAGCTGCAGAACGACACCGACAACAACGCCAAGCTCAACGCCACCGAGCAGCCGACGGGCGATGCGGTGCTCGTGGTGACCACCAGCGGCCTCGAAAATGGCCGCACGGTGACGGTGAAGAACCGAGCGACGGGCGCGGTGATCGCGACCGGCACCTCCAACAACAACTCGGCGACGATCACGCTGACCGGCATCAACGGACCGGAGCTCGACTACCAGATCTCGATCGAGTTCAGCGATGCGGCCGGCAACGCGAACGACACCACCGGCACCGCGGCGAACTTCGACTTCCGCGTGGACCGCGTGCTGCCGACGGTCTCGATCACCGAGCCGACGAAGGCAAACCTCGGCCCTTCCGATGATGGCAGCACCGCGACCGGCTACCAGATTCACGCCGCGGGCTCTTCGCAGGCAGACCTGGCGTCGATGACCTTCCAGGTCGACACGCAGACGCTGGTGACGGGGACGAAGTCCGGCAACAGCGCGTCGGCGGACCTCAACGTGGCCTCCACCGGAACGAACACGTACACCCTGAAGGCCGTCGCGACGGACGCGTCCGGCAACGTGGGACCCGTGGCGACGAAGCAGGTGACGGTGGATCTGGATCCGCCGCAGATCAGCATCATCACGCCGAACACGGCGAACAGTCCGTACGGGCAGTTCACGCAGGCGACGACGGTCTCGGTTCCGAACGAGAACAACCTTCAGGTGAAGATCTTCACGACCGTTCAGGGCGGGACGGAGCAGCTGCTGGGGACGCTGACGGTGGTGAATGGCACCGCGTCCGGGAACATCACGTACCCGAACGGACAGCAGACGGTTCGCGCGGAGGTGACGGATCTCGCAGGCAACACCAACAGCGCGACGATGCCGATCACGATCAACGCGACGGGCTGCTCGATCGTCCTCGCCACGCCGGCGCCGGGGACGCAGTACCTCAACAAGTCGAACGACGCGGTGCCCGCGACCGCGACGACGCTGGACTACGACGTGACGGGCAACAGCTCCAACTGCGCGAGCAAGCCGATCATCGTCTACAAGGGCTCGGGCGGTTCACGGACCATCCTCTCGAGCGGCATCACCGACACGAGCGGCAACTTCACTCAACGCATCCAGCTGCCCGAAGCAGCGGCGGCGCAGCACATCGAAGTGGAGCTCAACAACGGCGCGGGCGTGCTCACTTTCGTGGCGGC
>JBJMQN010000577.1:0-2363 GCA_045802665.1 Myxococcaceae bacterium
CCACTCCCGAAATGGGAGTGAAAGTCCGAGGAGCGCATCCGGGTCCTCCCTCCCCCCGAGTGCGCTCCTCTTTTCATTTCGAAAAACGGATCGTTGCCGGGGACAACTGTCCCTTGTTAGTTCGGCGCGCTGCTTTCTGAACTCACAGGTAACGGAGGGAATCACTCATGCGGAAGCTGATTTGTGTGGTGGCGGTGGGACTGTTCGCCTCGTCGCTGGCGTTGGCGCAGGCCCCGGCGAAGACGGCGGACAAGGCGGCTGCGAAGTCGGATGCCAAGGCGGATGCGAAGGCGCCGGCGGGAAAGACGGAACTGACGTGGTGGGGGCACGCGACCTGGATCGTGAAGACGCCGGGCGGCGCGACCATCGTCATCGATCCCTGGCTCACGAACCCGAAAGCGCCGAAGGACGCGAAGCCGCCCGAGCAGGTGGATGCGATCCTCGTGACGCACGGGCACTTCGATCATTCAGGTGACGCGGCGTCGCTGGCGAAGAAGACGGGGGCGCAGGTGATCGGCGCGTACGAGCTCGTGGGGCTGATTGGCGCCGAGCACAGCAACGGCATGAACATCGGCGGCACGGTGAAGGTGAAGGACGCGACCATCTCGCTGGTGATGGCGGTCCACAGCTCCGGCTACGGGCAGGATCCGAAGAACCCGCAGTACGGCGGACCGGCGCTGGGCTACATCGTGAAGATCGACAACGGCCCGACGCTCTACCACGCAGGCGACACCGACGTGTTCGACGAGATGAGCCTCATCGCCGAGCGCTACCACCCCACCGTCGCCATGCTCCCCATCGGCGGCCACTTTACGATGGATCCGCAGGGTGCCGCGCTGGCCGCGAAGCTGCTGAAGGTGAAGACGGTCTATCCGATGCACTACGGGACGTTCCCCGTGCTCACCGGCACGCCGGACGAGCTCAAGGCCGCGGCGAAGAAGACCGCGCCGGGAGTGACGATCACGGAAGCCACGCCGGGCACGCCGATCACGCTGTAGGTCGACACCTCTCGCCGCTGGTTTTCGTCGCGGTGTGAAGCGAATGATTCGGCCGATCGGCGCCTTCGTGCGTGCGAGTCGGTCTCTGGAGCGGCGAGGTCCTCATGGGCTTCGCCGCTCTCTTGTTTCGGCAATCGCGAGCGCCGGCCGGTCGAGCCCGATCGACGTACTGATCCCGCCCGAGCCGGCCTCGCGCGCCGTCGTCACCGCGAGCTCGGCCTATCGCAACTGAACCTGTGATGTATCCCGAGAGGCTCTTCGGTGAATCGGCGGGTGGACGGGCCGTCGCGGTGAAGCATTAAGCTGGTTCGGTGCTCTCGCTGATCCTCCTCACCACGCTCGCCGCCGAGCCGCTCCAGTGCCCGCCCGGATCCACCGCGCGGACGACTCGCTCCAGCACCAGCGAGTGGGTCATCTGCGAGAAGCCGCCGGTCAACGCAGAAGGCGAGGGCGTCCGCGAAGGACCGATGTTGTTCATCAGCGATGGTCATGTGGCTTCGCGGATGAACTACCGGGACGGGGAGGAGGACGGCGAGCAGATCAATTACGCGGTCTCCGGGAAGCCCGTGACGATCAAGCGGTTCCGGGCGGGGAAGCAGCACGGTCTCAGCGAGACCTGGGACAGCGAGGGCGCGAAGCGCACCCAGGAGGAATGGCAGGACGGCGAACGCCACGGGCGACTCCGCTACTGGCGCGCTGACGGAACGCTGATCGTCGAGAGCGAATGGCGCCGCGGCGAACCGGTGCGGTTCACGGCGTATTACCCGAACGGGAAGAAGCGTTCCGAGGCCCTCTCTCCGCTGCCGAACACGAAGATCACCGAGTGGGACGAGGCCGGAAACGTGACCAAAGTCGTCCTCATCGAGAACGGTCTCGAGCGGGGCTACAAGGGCGCCAGCGATTCCGGAATGTTGAGCTGCCCGAAGGAAAACTTCGCGAAGGTGACGGCGCTTGGCGTGGGCTATCCCGCGGATCGCTGCGGCGGTTACCCTGAACCGAGCGCGGACGGCACGCGCACCGAAACCTTCGCGTGGGCGCCGCGCTCTGCACGGAAAGCGCTCACGGACCTTGGATGCACCTTCACCGTGACCCGGACGGCCGAGGACGCAGAGAGACAGACCTGGGACATCTACTTCGCGTCACACGCCGAGGTAGGGGAGTGAGCTCGCCGCGCTACTCCCAGATTGGGAGTCAGCTCGGTGGCGTTGCTACTCCCAAACTGGGAGTGAGCTCGGTGGCGGCGGCGCTACTTCCACAATGGAAGTGACCTCGCCGCTACTCCCAAACTGGGAGTGAGCTCGCTCCCGCGGTGGCGCTGCTACTCCCAAACTGGGAGTGAGCTCCGTGCCGCGCTGCTACTTCCAC
>JBJMQN010000578.1:0-9525 GCA_045802665.1 Myxococcaceae bacterium
CGTACGAAGAGGTGTGCACCGGACGCACCGGGCATGCCGAGGTCGTGCGCGTGGTGTTCGACCCCTCGGTGGTGTCCTACGGACGGCTGCTCGAGGTGTTCTGGGAGAACCACGACCCGACGCAGGGCATGCGCCAGGGCAACGACGTGGGCACGCAGTACCGCAGCGGCATCTACGTCTTCAATGATCAGCAGCGCAAAGCCGCGGAGGCGTCGAAGGCCGCCTACTCAGCGGAGCTCAAGCGCCGCGGGTTCGACGACATCTCCACCGAGATCATCGACGCGCCGCCGTTCTACTTCGCCGAGGACTACCACCAGCAGTACCTGCACAAGAACCCGGACGGCTACTGCGGGCTCGGCGGCACCGGCGTGAGCTGCCCCATCGGCACCGGCGTCAGCGCGTAGCGCTTCACTGCGCGGGCGGCAGGCGCAGCTCTTCCCAGTGCGCCCGCACGTACTTCGCCACCGCGTCGGCGTGCTTCGGCAGGAGCTTCACCGCCTCCTGATCCAGCTCGTAGAACGGCGTAATCCCGTCGACGGTGAGCAGCTCCAGCGTCTTCTGGCGCGCCTCGAGATCGGTGGGCGCAATGCCTCCCGGCCACGCGGAGAGCGTCTTCTCCAGAATCGGCAGGAGCACCGTCGCACCGGTCGCCTTCAGCGCCGCCTCGTTCTTGTCGAAGTCGTCCGACCAGGGCGAGAGCCACCAGCCGGCGAGCCCTTCGTGCGCGATGCGGATGCCAACGGCCTCGGAGCGCAGCACGTTCTGCTCGGTGGGATTGAGCCCTTCGAGCCCCACCTCGGCGCGCTTCTGCAAAAGGCGCTGCGTGACGGTCGTCATCATCTCCTCGTCGGAGAGCAGGAGCAGGCCCTGCATCTCGAGCTTCGCGTTCGCCGCGGCCTTCCGCTGCGCTTCCTCGTCCTCGAACGGGGTACGTCGATCGAACGGGACCTCGGGGGGCTCGTTGGCTTCCCAATCTGAGCCCGCATCCGGCGTCTGCTCGACGGGAACCCATTCGGGCGCCGGGTCGGATTTGCGCACGACGCCGACGGCGAGAGCTGCGACTGCGACGAGCACCAGCAACGTGAGGAGCGCCTGCTTCATTCGGAACGCGACCTTACAGAGAACGTTTCAGAAAGTTCCAATTCTTGCCGCGCGCGGACGATCCACCTATTCGAGACGGCGTCCATGGCCCGCGCTGTCGCGTACATCTGCGCCGTGCTCTTCGCCGCGCCGGCCTTCGCCGAGCCGCTGACGTTGGAGCAGGCCGTGAAGCTCGCCCGCGAACGGAACGAGCAGCCTCAGATCGCGAACGCCCAACGCGACGCCGCGAACGCCCGCGTGGATCGCGCGCGTGCGTTCTTCTTCCCTGACCTCACCGTCGCCGGCACCTACACGCGCCGGGCATATGAAGTGACCCGCGACGTCGGCGGACAGACGGTCGTCGTGCAGAGCCAGAACGCGCTCAACGGCTCCGCCACGATCTCGATGGTGCTCTTCGACGCGCGAGGCATTCCGCTCTACCGCGCGGCGAAGGCGGATTCGGATGCGGCGGGGTTCGACGCGCAGAACACCGAACGGCTGATCGCGTTTCAGGCGGCGGACGCGTTTCTGCAGACCATCGGCCTCATCCAGGTGCAGGGCGCCGCCGAGCGCAGACTGCAGCTCGCGAAGGACAGCCTCCACGACGCTCAGGCGCGGTTCGAGTCGCAGCTCGTCTCGTCCAACGACGTCACCAAAGCGGAGCTCGATGTGGCGAACGCCGAGCAGCAGCTCACGCTCGCGCAGAACGATGTGCAGCGCGCGGAGCTGGAGCTTGGCTTTCTCCTCGCGGTGGATCCGCCCACCGAGCTCGCGGAGCCGCAGCTCAAAGAGGCCGAGGCGACGGACGCGAAGGCGCTCGTCGATCAAGCGCTCTCGACCCGGCCGGATCTGATGGCGCTGGATGCTCGCACGCGCTCCGCTCACTTCCTCGCGCAGGAGCCGCTGATGCGACTTCTTCCGACGCTGGGGCTGCTCGTGAACGGCCGAGGCACGAACGAGGCGGGGCTCTCCGGACACACGGTGGATGGGTCTGCTGCGGTGATCCTGAGCTGGACGATCTTCGACGGCGGAGAGCGCTACGCGGACCGGCATGAGCGGCTCGCGCTCTTGCGGATCAACGAGCTGAATGCTCAGGCGGCGAAGCGTCAGACGGCGGCGCAGGTGAACACCGCGCTGGTGCAGCTCGGCAACGCGCGCGCGGCGGTGAAACAGGCGACGGCAGCGGTGACCGCGGCGCAGAAGAACGCGAACGAAGTGGCGGAGCTTTACCGTCAGGGGCTCGCGAGCGCGCTCGATGCTCAGTCCTCGCGGGTGCAGCTCTTCGAGGCGGAAGTGGCGTTGGCGCGTACGCGCTACGGCGTGCAGATCGCCGAGCTGGATCTGCGTTCCGCCACCGGCCTGGATCCGCTGGGCAAGTCCGAGGAATCCAAATGAAGAAGCTACTCGCGCTCGTGTTGATCGCGTTCTCACTCGGCGCATGCAGCAAGCCGGACGAAGGTGGCGGCGGCGGAGCAGGCGGCAAAGGCGGCGGCAAGCCGAAGGGCCCCGCGCAGTTTCCCGTCGAGACGGCTGCCGTACAGACGCGCGAAGTGCAGTACGCGGTGAACGCGGTTGGAAGCCTCGAGGCGTTCGAGGTGGTGCAGGTGACCGCGCGCGTGCAGGGCGCGGTGGAGAAGGTGAGCTTCCGTGAAGGCGACAGCGTGCAGGCGGGGGCGGTGATGGTGGAGATCGAACCGTCGCGCTTCCAGGTCGCGGTGAACGCGGCGAAGGCGCAGCTCGCCAAAGCGCAGGCAGAGAAAGCGGACGCCCAGGCGGGGTTGGAGCGTCGCACTGCAGTCAACGAGAAGAACCCGGGCCTCATCCGCGGCGAGGAGCTGGAGACGTTCCGGACTCACGCGGCGACGGCGGAGGCGGATCTGTCCGAAGCGAAGGCCGCGCTGGATCAAGCGCAGCTCAACCTCCGTGACGCATACGTGCGCGCTCCGCTGCAGGGCGTGATTCAGACGCGCACCGTGCAGACGGGCCAGTACGTGCAGCCCGGCGCTGTGCTCGCGACGATCGTCCGAAGAGATCCGCTGCTCCTCCGCTTCCAGGTCCCCGAGCAGGACGCGGCGAGCTTGAAGAACGGGGCCACCGCCAACTTCACCGTGCGAGGCCTGCAGCAGAGCTACACGGCGAAGATCACGCTCGTCGCGGACACGGCGGATCCGAAGTCGAGGCTCGTGCAGGTCACGGCCGAGGTGAATGATGCGAAGAAAGATTCGCTGCGTCCGGGGACCTTCGCGGAGGTGGCGGTTCCGGTGGGTGGCATGCGCGCGGCGCCGGTGATTCCGCAGACCGCAATCCGTCCCTCCGAGCGCGGCTTCCTCGCGTACGTCGTGGAGAACAACGTGGCGAAAGAGCGCGTCGTGGAGCTCGGGCTTCGCACCGAGGACGGACGGGTGGAGGTGAAGTCGGGCCTTCAGCCGGGAGATCAGCTCGTCGTCCGAGGCTCTGAGGCGCTCCGGGACAACGCGCCGGTGAAGGTGACGAACGGCGGCGGCGGCGCGGCGTTGGGCGGCAGTGGCAAAGGCGACGGCGGCGCGAGCGGAGCGGTTCGATGAAGCTCACCGACGTCTGCATCGAGCGGCCGGTCTTCGCGTGGATGCTGATGGCCGCCACCGTGCTGTTCGGCGTGGTCGCGTTCTCGCGCATCGGCATCAGCCAGTTTCCGGACGTGGATTTTCCCACCATCAACGTGAACGTCTCGTGGGAGGGCGCGGCGCCGGAGGTCATCGAGCACGACGTCGTCGAGCCGATGGAGGAAGCGGTCACGCAGGTCGAAGGCGTGAAAAGCATCCGGAGCGCGTCGCGTCAGGGCGCGGCGTCGATCACCGTGGAGTTCGATCTCTCGCGCAACGTGGACCTCGCGCTGCAGGACGTGACGGCGAAGATCAGCCAGGCGCAGCGGCTGCTTCCGCGCGACATCGATCCACCGGTGATCAGCAAGACCAACCCGGAGGATCAGCCGATCATGTGGGTGGGCCTGTCCGGTCCGTTCTCGCGGCAGTTCCTCTCCGACTTCGCGCGCTACCAGCTGAAAGAAAAGCTGCAGACGGTCAGCGGCGTGGGCGAGGTGACGCTGGGCGGCTACGTCGATCGCAACGTCCGCATCTGGGTGGACGCGGACAAATTGGACGAGAAGCAGGTCACCGTCGGCGACATCGAGAAGGCGCTCTCGTCGGAGCACATCGAGCTGCCCGCGGGACGGCTGGAGACCGAAGGGCGCGAAGTGAACGTGCGCGTGATGGGCGAGGCGCTGGACCTCGACACGTTCCGTCACATCGTCATTCGTCAGGTGAACGGCGCGCCGGTGTACCTCTCGGATGTCGCGATGGTGGAGGACGGCTTCGACGACGTTCGCCGCATCTCGCGCGTGAATGGCGAGCCCGCGCAGGGCATGGGCGTGCGCAAGCAGCGCGGATCGAACGCGGTCGCCGTTGCGGAGGGCGTGCGCAACGTGATCGCGGAGCTGCAGAAGAGCGCGCCCGAGGGCCTTCAGATCGCCATCGTGTTCGACTCGTCGAAGTTCATCGAAGAGTCCGTGCACGAGATTCAGCTGGAGCTGCTCCTCTCGATCGTCCTCACCGCGCTCGTGTGCTGGATGTTCCTGGGGAGCTTCTCCTCGACGCTGAACGTGATTCTCGCGATCCCGATGTCGCTGCTGGGGACGGTGGCGGTGATCTACTTCGTCGGGTTCACGCTCAACACCTTCACGCTGCTCGGGCTCTCGCTCGCGGTGGGCATCGTCGTCGACGACGCGATCATGGTGCTGGAGAACATCTTCCGGCACGCGGAGATGGGGAAAGATCGCCTGCGAGCCGCGCGCGAAGGCACCGCGGAGATCACCTTCGCGGCTCTGGCGGCGACGCTGGCGGTGATCGCGATTTTCATCCCCGTCATCTTCATGCAGGGCGTGGTCGGGAAGTTCTTCCTGCAGTTCGGCATCACGCTCTGCGTGGCGGTTGCGCTCAGCTACCTCGAGGCGATCACGTTGGCTCCCGCTCGCGCCGCGCAGCTCGTGAACGCGCACACCGAACGCGGCCGGCTCGGAAAGCTCGTGGACCGGTCGTTCGACAGCCTCGCGGCGGTCTACAAGCGCGTGCTCGGGCTCGGGCTGCGGCATCCCTACGTGGTGCTGGGCGCGATGGTGTTCGTGCTCGTGGGCGCAGTCTTCGTGTTCCGGGATCTGCCCACCGAGTTCGTGCCTTCGCAGGACCAGAGCCGGATCAGCGTGAAACTTCAGATGGCTGTGGGCAGCAGCCTCGATGAGGCGTCGTCGCTCACCGAGCGCGCGGAGAACTACTTGCGCTCGCGTCCCGAAGTGCTGTCGGTGTTCGCGAACGTGGGCGGTCAGCAGGGCGCGGGCGTGAACCAGGCGCAGCTCATGGTGACGATGAAGCCGCCGAATCAGCGCAAGCTCACTCAGGAGCAGTTCTCGAACGTCATCCGCAAAGAGCTCAACTCGTATCCGGGCGTTCGAGCGGGCGTGCAGGACCTCTCGCAGTCAGGCCTCACCGGTCAGCGCGGCTATCCGGTGGAGTTCTCGGTGCGCGGTCCGGACTGGGACGAGCTCGTGAAGCAGACCGGCCTCATCCGCGAGAAGCTCGTGGCGTCCGGTGCGGTGACGGATCTCGACAGCGACTATCAGCTCGGCATGCCGGAGCTGCGCATCATGCCGGATCGAGCGCGATCGGCGGACGTCGGCATCTCCGTCGAGGACGTCGCGCAGACGGTGAACGCGCTGGTGGGTGGCACGCGCGTGGGCAAGTACTCCACCGGTGGCCGCCGAGTGGACGTGCGCATGCGCCTGATGAAGACGCAGCGGACGCGGCCGGAGGATCTCTCCCGGCTGAAGGTGCGCAATGCGAACGGAGATCTGATCCCGCTCTCCGCGTTGGTCACGACGATCGAGCAGCCCGCGCTTCAAGCCGTGTTCCGTCAGGAGCGCGAACGGGCGATCGGCATGTTCGGCAACGTGGCGTCGGGACACTCGCAAGGCGAGGCGCTGAAGGTGGTCGAGTCGATGGGCAAGGAGCTCCCGACCGGCTACCGCGTGGTGCTCTCCGGCGCGTCGGTGGCGTTCCGCGACTCGATGACCAGCCTCATCTTCGCGCTCTGCCTCGGGATCATGGTCGCGTACATGGTGCTCGCGTCGCAGTTCAATTCGTTCCTGCACCCGATCACCGTGCTCACGATTCTCGTGCCGTCCGTCGCGGGCGCTGCGTTCGCGCTTTGGCTGTCCGGGAAGAGCCTAAACATCTTCTCGATGATCGGGCTCCTGCTGCTGATGGGCATCGTGAAGAAGAACTCGATCATCCTGATGGACTACGCGCTGCAGATGCGCGCGGAGGGCAAGGACGCGGTGGAGGCGATGCTGATCGCCGGGCCCACTCGGCTGCGGCCGATTCTGATGACGTCCATCGCGACGATGATGGCGGCGCTGCCGTCTTCGCTGTCGCTCGGCCCGGGCAGTGAGACGCGAGCGCCAATGGCGATTGCCGTGATGGGCGGCCTCATCGTCTCCACGATGCTCTCGCTGGTCGTCGTGCCGGCGTTCTACGTCGTCGCGGATCGCCTCCAGTTCAAGGTGACGGGAAAGCATTCGAAGATTCCGCGCCACCACGCCACGGAGACGCAGGTTTCGTAGAGTTTCGCGACACGGCCGCGTTTCTCTCCGATGATGGCCGGATGTTCGTCGGACATTTCGCGGTGGGGTTTGCGGGAAAGAAGTTCGCGCCGAAGCAGAACGCCGCCGTGTTGATGATGGCGCCGCTGTTTCTGGACATCGTCTTCCCGGTGCTCATCCTCGCCGGCGTCGAAAAGGCGCACGTGCGGCCGGGAATCACGAAGGTGATGCCGGTGTCGCTGGACTCGATGCCGTGGTCACACAGCCTGCTGATGTCGATCGTGTGGTCGGTGTTGTACGCGGGCGTCGTGTTCGGCGTGACGAAAGATCGGCGAGGCGCGGTGGTCTGCGCGCTGCTCGTGTTCAGCCATTGGATCTGCGACTGGGTGACGCACAGCCCTGACATGCAGCTGTGGCCGGGGAACGAGACGCGCGTGGGACTTGGGCTGTGGAATTCGCTCTGGGGAACGATCACCGTCGAGTTGGTGATGCTGGTGATCGGCGGCTACCTGTACCTCAGCAGCACGAAGGCGAAGGACCGCGTCGGCGCGATCGTTCCCATCGTGTTCATGGTGTTCCTGACCATCGTGTATCTGGCGAACGTGTTCGGACCGCCGCCGCCGTCGGTGAAGATCTTCTCGCTGGGCATCGTGGCGGGGCTGCTGCTGATTCCGCTGATCATCTGGTACGACCGACACCGCGTTCCCGTGGGTGCGGTAGCGTCGTCGGGATGAACCGGCGGATCATTCTCGCGTCGACGTCGTCCGCTCGGCGGGCGCTGATGAATGGGCTCGGACTTCCGTACGAAGCGGTGAGCCCCGGTGTGGACGAGACCGTCGCGCCCGGGACGTCGGTGCCCGATGCGGTCGCGCAGCTCGCCGAACGAAAAGCGCGAGCAGTGGCGGCGAAGAATCCCGACGCGCTCGTCATCGGCGCGGATCAGCTCGTCGCGCTGGATGGCAAGGATCTGTGGAAACCGGCGGATCGCGAAGCTGCGCGCAAGCAGCTCTCGTCCCTCTCAGGCCGCTCCCACGAGATCGTCACCGGCGTGTGCGTCGTGAGCGCCGAGTTCTTCGAGTGCGAGGTCGAAACCACGCGGATGAAGTTGTATCCGCTGACTCCTGCCGAGCTCGAGGGCTACCTCGACACCAACGAGTGGGAAGGCTGCGCGGGCGCGTACCGCGTCGAGAGCAGAGGGCAGGCGCTGTTCTCGGCGATCGACGGTGACCGAACCAACGTGCAGGGCCTGCCGATGCTGCGGCTGGTGCGGCTGCTTCGCGAGGCGGGCGTGACGTTCTTCTGATACGTCGCGCAAATGCTCTTCACCGCCCTCGTCGCGAGCGCGCTCCTCACCGCGGATCCCGTTGAGCCGCTCTTCCCGCAGCTCGACGCGCTGTACTGCGACCTGCACCAGAACCCCGAGCTCTCGCATCAGGAGGTGAAGACCTCCGCGAAGCTCGCCGACAGTTTGAAGAAGCTCGGCTACGACGTGACGACCGGAGTCGGCGGGACCGGAATCGTGGCGGTGATGAAGAACGGTCCCGGCGCGACGGTGCTCCTGCGAACGGATCTCGACGCGCTGCCCGTCGAGGAGAAGACCGGACTGCCGTACGCGAGCAAAGTTCAGGCGAAAGATGATCAGGGCGCGACCGTGAACGTGATGCATGCGTGCGGACACGATCTGCACATGACGATGTGGCTCGGCGCGGCGACCGTGCTCGCGCAGGACAAGAAGAGCTGGCGCGGAACGCTGGTGCTGGTGGGCCAGCCGGCGGAAGAGCGAGGCGAAGGCGCGCGCGGGATGATCAAGGACGGACTGCTGACCCGGTTCCCGCGGCCTGACTACGCGATCGCGCTGCACGACCACGCGGATCTCGCGTCCACGCAGGTTGGCGTGGTGAGCGGATTCATCTGCGCGAACGTGGATTCGGTGGACGTGAACATCTACGGACGTGGAGGACACGGCGCGTATCCGCAGCTCACGGTGGATCCGATCGTGATCGGAGCGAGAGTGGTGAGCGCGCTGCAGACGATCGTGGCGAGGGAGAACAGTCCGTTCGATCCGGCGGTCGTGACGGTCGGCTCGTTCCACGCAGGCACGAAGCACAACATCATTCCCGAAGAGGCGAAGCTTCAGCTCACCGTGCGTTCGTACAAGCCGGAGGTGAGGAAGAAGCTGCTCGCGGCGATCGAACGGATCGTGAAAGCGGAAGCGGAAGCCGCGGGCGCACCGAAGCCGCCCGAGGTGAAGGTCATCGAGAGCAACAGCGCGACGTACAACGATCCGAAGCTGGCGGAGCGGCTGCGCGCGGCGATGGTGAAAGACATGGGCGAGAGCGCGGTGACCGACGGAGAGCAGGTGATGGGCGCGGAGGACTTCAGCGAGCTTCACCTCGCGGGAGTGCCGTCCTTCATGCTCTGGATCGGCGCGACGGAGCCGTCGAAGCTGAAGCAGATCCACGCGAGCGGTACGCCGGTCATCTCCACGCACTCACCGCAGTTCGCCCCGGACAAGGATCACGCGATCCGCACCGGCATTCATGCGTACCTCGCGATGGTGCATGAGCTGTTGCCGGTGAAGTGAGCGCTACTGCATATAGGTCACCGCCTGAACCGTCAGCGTCGTCCCGCGCTCCTGCAGCGTGGTCTTGAACCCGGGTGATGTGCTGCTCGCGAGCTCGGTCGCCTCGACCTGCCTCACGATGATCGACTCGAACGGGTCCACCTGCATGAAGACCGCGTGGCCGGCTCCGAAGAAGACGATGCTTCTTCCGCACCTCGCGACGAGCCTTCCGTGAGTCGCGCGGCCGCTCACC
>JBJMQN010000032.1:0-4092 GCA_045802665.1 Myxococcaceae bacterium
GCGCGGAGTCCGGCGTCACCTGCGAGACGATCGCGTCCGCCACTCGGGTGGGCTGCGGCGCCTTGCCGGTCAGCTCCTTCACCTTCGCGTCGAGCTGCGCGACGAGCTGCGGCACCGGCTCCGGCGCTTTGCTGTCCGCTGCGGTGCGGACCTGCGAGAGCAGCGCGTCGGTGGATGCGAGGAGCAGATCCACGATCTCACGGCTCAGCACGGAAGGGTCCGTGCGCGCGGGATCGATCAGGTCCTCCACCCGGTGCGCCAGCGTCGCGATCGGCTCGAAGCCCATCGACGCGGCCATGCCCTTCACCGAGTGCGCGTGGCGGAACATCGAATCCACCACCGAGGGGATCTTCTCCTTCGGCTGCTTCTCCAGATCCACGAGCTCACGCCCGAGCGAGTCCAGGTGTTCGGTCGACTCCGACACGAACAACCCGAGGTACCTCGACATGTCGACGGACATGAGACTCCGGTGCTACCGAATCAACGAGGCGCTCAGCCTTCGCCCAGAACTTTGCGAACGACGGCGAGCACGTCCTCTGCGCGGAAGGGCTTCACGATGAAGTCCGAGGCGCCCGCTTCGATCGCCTCCATCACCAGCGACTCCTGCCCGAGCGCGGAGCACATGATCACCGTCGCGTTCGGGTCCGCCTTCAGGATGTCGCGCGTGGCCTCGATGCCGGACTTGTACGGCATCACGATGTCCATCGTCGTGATGTCCGGCTTGAGCTCTTTGTACTTCTCCACCGCTTCGATGCCGTGCTGGGCCTCGCCCACGACCTCGTAGCCAGCGGACGCAAAGATGTCCTTGATCATGTTCCGCATGAAGATTGCGTCATCGACGACCAGGACCCGCTTGGCCATTTGGTAAGGCTCCTCCAGAGGCTGAAACCGCGACGGACCCTAGCACCGGGCCGGGCTCGCATCACGTTGATCTGTTTGGGGTGAACAACCCAACCACCGCCGCATCCACACCTTCGGGATCCATCACCGTCACCGCGAGGCCCTTGAGCCGCGCCAGCCCCTTCACCGCCGGGAGCTGCTGACCGGGCGCAGGACCGATGCGCTCGATGGATTCGATCCCTTCGACGTCCGTCACCAGCAGCCCAATATCCCTCCGGCCGCGATCCAAAAGGACGATCTTCTGCGCCGCGCCCGGCTCCTCCTCCTCCATCCCGAGCAGCCGCGACAGCTCCACCACCGTGACGACGCGCCCGCGCAGGTTCATCACCCCGCGAACGGCCTTCGGCGCGCGCGGCACCCGGCTGAAGAAGCTGGGCGGGTTCACCACCTCGCGGATCGAGGAGAGCGGCAGCGCGTATCGCTCCTTCTCCACTCGAAAGACGATGTGGCGCACGAGGGAACTACCCTCCCAGGCGGAACCGCGAGACGACGTTCTGCAGCTCGATGGAGAGGTTCTGCAGCTCCTGAGCGGCGGAGGTCATGCGGCCCACTGCGGCCGTCTGCTCGCGGATGACGTCTTCGGACGCTTCGGTGGACTCGGAGTTCTGCTCGGCGACCTGGCTGATCTGCGCAATCGCCTTCACCATCTGCTCAGAGCCCTTCAGCTGATCGCGGGCGGCATCCGAGATGAGCGTCACCTTGTCGGCGCCCTTCTTCGCGGTGTCGCTGATGGACGACATGGACTTCACGATCGACGTGAGATCCTCGCGGCCTTCGGAGAGCTCTTCGATGCCCTCCTTCATCGCGGAGACGACGGCGGCGGACTGACCGGCGATGTCGCGCGCGAGGCGGGAGATCTGTTCGGCGGAGCGGCCCGCGCTCTCGGCGAGCTTTCGCACTTCGTCGGCGACCACCGCGAAGCCACGTCCGTACTCGCCCGCGCGCGCCGCTTCGATCGTCGCGTTCAGCGCGAGCAGGTTCGTCTGCTGCGCCACCTGCGTGATGACGTCCACGATCTTGGAGATCTCCTTCGTCTTCTCTCCGAAGGCGAAGACCTCCTGGCTGGCGTTCTCGATCCGGCTGAACACCTTCTTCACTTTTTCGCCGGCGAGCACGGCGACCTTCGAACCGTCCTCTGCCGCCGCAGACGTCTCCGCAGCTGCCTTCGCCGCGTCCGCCGCGCTGACCGCGGTCTTCTGAATGCTGCCCGCGATGTCGGTGATGACGTTCTGCGCCTGGCCCACGAGCTCGGTCTGCTGCTCGGCGCCTTCGGCGATCTTCTCCATCGACTGGCCGACTTCTTCGGTGGACGCGTTCACGCCTTCGGCGGAGGTCGAGAGATCGCGCGCGGAGTCGGAGACGGACCGGGCCGTCCGCTGAATGTGCGCGACCAGGTCTCGCAGGTTCTCCTGCATCGTGGAGATCGCGGTGGACAGCTCGTCGATCTCGTCGCGAAGCGCACCGGCATCGGTGGCGACGGGCTTGGAGAGATCTCCCCGGGAAATCTCGAGGGCGGACCGGGAGAGAATCCGAACGCGCGTGACGCGAGCGAGCAGCGACGGCAGCGCGAGCGCAAGCACCAGCGTCAGCGCACCCGCGCCGGTTGCGCGCATCCACCAGGTCCACGCGCCGGTGAACTCGTACAGCACGCCCAGCGCAATCCCGACGACGACGTAGCCGGCGAGGATCTTGAGGTGAAGCGAGACGTCCATCGCGCCGGTGCGTTCGTCGTTGCCACGGACGACGCGGCTGATGGGCTCGCGCCGCGGACTCAGCGCAGGCTGCAGTTCGTCTCGGACGGGGCGGCGCAAGGCAGCGATGGCTTATCCCTCGTGAGAGAGCGGGTCAATGAACTGGCCCGCACCCGAAAGGCTCGAAAGCAGCCGACCGAGCGGAGCCTGAGCATCGCCAAGCTTCGGCCCGCGAGGAAGTTTCAAACGCGGATCACCCCGGGCCCGGAACTCCCACATCCGGGACGCGCGGAGCTGTGAGGGGCGAGCAGGCGATCAGCGGAAGTGATCGAACCCGCGCGGCGTCGGAAGTGGAGCTCCCTTCGCGTCGACGAGCTGGACGCCGCGGCCGCGAGTGAACGCACCGACGCGGGTGACGACCTGGCCTCGCCGTGAGCACGCCGCCTCGAACGCGCGCGCCTTCTGCGCGGGGATCGCGAGGATGAGCTCGTAATCCTCGCCGCCGGAGAGCGCGAGCTGGACGCCTTCGTCCCCGAGTCTCCTGACCGCCGAAGACCTCGGGAGCCGCGCGGTTCCGACGATCGCGCGCAGCCTCGAAGCCTCGCAGAGATGGCCGAGGTCCTGAGCGAAGCCGTCGGAGATGTCGATCGCCGCGGACGCGAATTCCCGAGCGAGCAGTCCAAGCTCGACGCGCGGCTCAGGCCGACGCTGGCGCTTCGATGACCGGCCGGCATCGAGTCCCACCGCCGCGTCCCCGAGAGTGCCCGAGACGTAGAGGAGATCTCCGTTTCGCGCCCCACTTCGAAGCAGGGCCTTGCCGGCGGCGACGGTGCCCGCGGCGGTGAGGGTGATCGAGAGCTCGGAGGCGCCCGTGAAGTTCCCGCCCACGAGCGTGATGTCATGCAGCTTCGCGAGGGCCCCCATTCCACGCGCGAGCCTGCGAATTTCAGAGGCGCTCAGCGACTTCGGCGAAGCGATCGCGCAAACGAACCAGCCAGGACGAGCGCCCATCGACGCGAGATCCGACAGGTTCACCGCCAGCGCTTTGTGCCCGATGTCCTCGAAGCTGAACGTGCGCCGGTTGAAGTGAACGTTCTCCACGACCGCATCGGTGGTGACGCACAGCTCGTTCTTCTCCGGAGCGAGCACCGCGCAGTCATCGCCCGGACCCACGCGGACCAGACCGCCCGAGACCCGCGCGCCGGTGCGAGCGAACGCGGCGACGAACGCGTCGATCAACCCGAACTCGGACTTTCGCGTCAGGGCCACGATCGCTGCAGTTACACCGACCGCGACTCCGCCGCCCTGAAAATTGCCCGCGCAGCTGATCCACGGCGACGGTGACAGGGGGTTGGCAGGAAAAACCAACCCCCGGAGGCTGAAAACGCGGCGCGGAGGGTTGGTTTTTCCAGCCACCCCATGCGGGCATACGGCTTGCTGAATCCGCGGCCCTCCATGCGCAGCGCGCCGTCCGCACCAACGCCGCTCGATACCGGCACCA
>JBJMQN010000579.1:0-11572 GCA_045802665.1 Myxococcaceae bacterium
GCATCACCGCGATCGACGAGTCCAGCAGGATCGTGAACCCCGACGCCGTGTACGCGATCTCATCCGTCCACGCGCCGCCGGAAGGTCGCGAGCTGTGGTGCAGCGTGTTCGTGCCGTTGAACGGGCTGTCGACGTAGAGCAGGTGCTGCGTGGAGGTGGCGTCGGCGCCGAAGGAGACCGCTCCGGAGTTGCTGTTGCCGCGGACGCTCGGGGCGCCGAGGCCACCATCCGGATTGAGCACAGCGACCTTGACGCTGGAGGAGGTGTCCCAGGCTGAAGCGGGCACGCCGCCGTCGACGTGCGCTACCCCCACCGGTGCGGCTGAGCCGAGCCCATCTTCAGGAAGCGTCCGGAGCCCAATGCAGTTTCCACTGGAAACCGTGAAGCCGGCGCCGCAGGCAGTCGCAGTGCACGTCGCTCCCGAGCAGGCCGTCGCCGTCGCACCTTCTGGGCACGCAGCGCAGTTTCCAGCGCAAACCTTGTAGCCCGCGTTGCAGGTAGCGGCGACGCACTGGTTGCCGCTGCACGTCGTGGTCGCGACGCCCGCTCCCGTTGGGCAGGTGGTGCATTCGGTTCCGCAAGCCGTGTAGCCGCTGTTGCAGGTCACGCCGCACTGGCCGGTCGTGCAGGTCGGAAAGCCGTGAGCGGTGGGCGCGGGGCAAGGTGAGCAACGAGCTCCGCAGGTGTCCGGATCGCCGCTGTACACGCACTGACCGCTGCAGAGGTGATCGCCCGAGAAACAGCCGAGCGCTGAGCACTGGGAGCCCACGCAGCCTGTGCTCGCGGCGTTCGTGGGGCACTGGCTGCACGTTCCCTGGCACGCGAGGTAGCCGTTGGCGCAGCTCTGCGCGACGCAGCTCTCGCCGTCGCACGAGGTCGAAGTTGCCTGCGCGGGACACGTTGCGCAGGTGCTCCCGCACGCCTTCAGATCCGAGGAGCAGGTGATGCCGCAGATCGTGCCGTCGCAGGTGGCCGTGCCGCCGTTGGCCTCGCACGGTGAGCAGCGATCGCCGCACGTCGAGATCGAGTTGTTCGACGAGCAGGTTGATCCGCACAGATGCGAACCGGGAGAGCACCGGCACAGCTTCGTCGACTGATCGCAGAAGCCGGGCTGCGGGCACTCGCTGTTAGAGCCGGAGGGACAGTGCGCCTCGCAGATTCCCGATGCCTGATTGCACTGCTGACCCGACGGACATCCGGTCGTGACGCAAGTGCCGGAGCCGGTGAAGCCCGAGTCAGGGTTGCTCACCTTCGGCGCGCACGAGCCAAGAACGCAGTCGAACCCGGCCGAACAGCTGACGCACGCGTTGCCGGACGCGCCGCACGCTGCAGTCGTGGAGCCGAGATCACAGAGCCCGCTGGCGGAGCAGCACCCCGTGCACGTTCCCGGGCCGCACGACGAACCGCCGGAGGACGAACATCCGGAGAGCACCAGCGCGAGCAGCGCGGCGCCGAGAGTCACTGCAGAGCGAGCGGACATGGACGCGCGTGTTAACGCGTGGGCTCTCGCGGACACAAGCTGCGGGGCCCTCTGAGCTACAGCGTGTACCGGTAGTAGTTCGTGTCCCTCCGAACGAAGCCGCAACGTTCGTAGAGCCGATTGGCCGCCTCGCGAATGGGACGCGAGGTGAGATCCACACTGCGCGCGCCGGCAACTCTGGCCTCCTGAAGCGCCGTTCGTGTCAGCGCCTCGCCAATCCCTCTGCCGCGCTGCGCTTCATCGACGATCACGTCCTCAATCCAGGCGCGCACGCCCGAGGGGATCCGAACCACCACCAGCGTGAGGATCCCCACGATCTCCTCGTCCACCCGCGCGACGAAGAGCTTCGTTCCGGGCGACTCGAGGATCTCCGCGAGCTCCATTCCGTTCGGCGGCCGCGCGGACGAAAGCTGGGGCAGAAGCCTCGCGACCGCGGTCTCCAGCCGTTCGCTCGACTCCCGAGCGAGCTCCACCTCAACCGTCCGCCCGGCGGCGACCACGAGCTGATTTCTCACTATCAGAGCCCCAGAAGAACGTGCAGCAGCGGCGTGAGCGACAGGCCGTCGACGATCTCGTTCCGCTGAATCATCTCGAGCAGCTCGCTCTTCTTGAACCAGCGCGTCGAGATCACTTCCTGCGCATCCGGCGCGCCGCTGGGGATGGGGTCCTCGGCGAGGAACAGCTCGAAGCGCTGATTGCCGCAACCGTAGGACGGGTAGTAGCCCATCAGATGCCGAAGCGGCCCCGAAGGCCGAAAGCCGGTCTCCTCCTCCATCTCTCGCGCCGCTGCCGCGACAGGTTCTTCTCCCTTTTCGGTGCCGCCCGACGGAATCGCCCAGACGTACTCGTCGACGATGAAGCGGTACTGATGGATCAGCAGAAACTCGTCCTTGCGCCGAACCACGACGCCCACCGCGGGCGCTGGAAAATCGATCGTGAAATACGGCGTCACCGATCCGTCCGGCCGCGTCACCCTCTGCTGCAGCACGCCGAACCATGGATTTCGCACGAGCGTTGCCTCGTGCTCGATCTTCCATCCGCTCTTTTTTCGCAACGTGCTCATCGATCGCCACCTTCCTGTGCGCTCACCTCGACGACGACGATTCGCAGCTCCTCGTTCGAGGTGTTCGTCAGCGCGTGCGTTCCACCCGGACGGTTCAGGATGACGTCTCCCGGTCCCACCTCGAACTCCCGCTCATCGAGCTGCATCCGGCCGCGACCTGAGATGATGACGTAGAGCTCCTCATTGTCCTTCGCATGCGTGTGCCGCCCCACGTCCGCGCCCGGAGGCAACACGGTGAGATCCACGAAGTGCAGCGGCGCTCCGCTCCGTTCGATCACGCGCGCGGACTCGATCTCCCGTTGCCCGCCGTGCGCGTGCACTCTCCGAAAGGGAGCGCCGGCGAATTGGTATCGACCTGGCTCTTCAGTCAGCTGGCGCATGCTTCCACCCCTTCGTTCGCCAGTCCGGCGAGATGTCTGAGCGCATGCTCCAGCGCGCGCGGCGGAATGTCCTCGGTCCGCTTGACGAACGCAGTCCCGCCGATACGCGTGGGAATGACGAGGTTCGCGCAGCCGCCACGGTGGCGAGATGCATCCGCGAGCGCGAGCGTGCACAGCGACGGCGTCAGCTCGGGCATCCAGATCGGGAGGCCGCACCGTTTGAGCAGCGCGATGATCCGCTGATGCGCCTCGCCCGAGAGCAGTCCCATGCTGCGAGAGAGCGTCGCGGAGAGCGCGATGTCCACGGCGACCGCCTCGCCATGGTGAATGTCGAAGTTGAGCGCGGCTTCGAGAGCGGGGCTGAAGGTGTGACCGAAGTCCACCACGCGCTCCCACGTCTGATCCTCGTACGGGTTCTGCGACAGCTCATCAAGCATTCCCGTGATGGACCGTTCGAGCAGCTCTCGGACCGCCTCGGGCTCGCTCGCGAAGCCGGCCGCGATCATCTCCTCGGCCCGGCTCTCGAGCAGCGCGAACAGCCTCCAGTCGCGGCTGACGGCCATCTTGACCGACTCGGCAATCCCGCTCACGAGGAAGCGCTTCGGCAGCGTGCGCAGGAAAGCCGGATCAATCAGCACCTGCTCGGGCGGATGGAAGCAGCCAAGGAAGCTCTTCTTGCCGAGGAAATTGATGCTGCCCTTGAGGCCCACGCCCGCATCGATCTGCCCGATCAGCGTCGTCGGGATCCGAACGTGCCCCACTCCACGCCGGATGATGGACGCCGCCATCGTCACGACGTCGGAGCACACCCCGCCGCCCACCGCCACGAGCAGCCCATCCCGCGTGAGGCCGTGGCGCACCGCCTCCGCGCACACCTGCTCGACCGTCTGCATCGTCTTGCTGGTTTCGCCCACGCCCAGCACCATCGTCGCGACGCCGCGTGGGAGCTTCGCCGCGAGGGACGAAGCATGAAGCTGCGCCACGGTCGGAGTCATCACCAGCAGCGCGCGCCGATCCGCGACGGCTTCCCGCAGCGCATTGCTCCTCGGCGCTGTCAGGCCTTCACAGATGCGCACCCGGTACGAGGCGTTCGAACCGCACGCCATCTCCCAGCGGCCGCCGAACGCGTTCAGCGTGTTGCGCGGCGCCGTGAGCTGCAGCTCGGTGGACGCGAGCGATTTATCAAGCGGAGATGAGCGCATGGTTCGACTCCTTCTCCGTCCTGTTGCCGGTGGATCGCTCCGCTCGCCGCGCCGCCAGTGAAGCAACCACCGCGTCCACGACCTCCTGGGTCTTCAGCGCGTCCTCGAGGTCGCTGCGGATTCCGCTGCGGTCGCGCATGGCCACGGCGTTCAGAAACGCGGCGCACTCGTCGACGAACACGTCGTCCTGGCCGGGGCCTTCGAAGACGTCGCGGTGCGCTCCGGAGGCAGAACCCTTGAAGTCCCATCCATCCAGCGCGAGCTGGCCTGTCCTCGTGAAGATGCGCGCGCCGATCTGCTTCTCTTCAGCAAGACAGCCGCAGGTGATCGTGCCGAGCATCCCGCGATCGAAGCGCAGCAGCATCGCCACCGACGCGTCGCCTCTGCCGTCGGGGCTCGGTTGTGAGAACGCGTCCACCTGTGTGACTTCGCCGACGAGATATCGCGCGAGATCGATGACGTGCGTGCACTGCTCGTTGATCTGACCGCCTGACAGTGACGGGTCTCCCCACCACGGAACCTTGTACGCCGCCCCTACCCAGTTCGCGGTGAACCCGAGCGGCGCGTGCGCCTGAAGAACCTCCCGAGCGCGCGACACCGATGATCGGTAGCGGTTCATGTAGCCCACCGAACTGACAACGCCGCTGTCGCGGACGGCCGCGAGCATCGCCCGCCCCGTCGACGACGCGAGGCCGATCGGCTTTTCGAGGAAGAGCGCGACCCCTGCGGACGCCGCGGCGATCTCCACCGGGCCGCGCGCGAAGGGCGGCGTGCAGATGAAGGCTGCGTCCACCGTGTCCCACGAGATCGTCTCCGGCGCGGTCACCGCCCTGCAGCCCGGATGCTGTGCCGACAGCCCGTTCGCCCGCGCCGCGTCTACGTCGCACACGATCGAGACGGTGTGTCCCAGCGCGGCGACGCTGCGCGCGTGCTGCTGTCCCATCCGTCCGCAGCCGACGATTGCTGTCCTCAGGGGTCGTCGTTTGAGCTCATTCCTCATGGTGTCCCTCCGGCTGCAATGTGGCGGGTGATCTCCGTGACCTTCGACGGAGGCACCGTCGGATCGAGCTCCAGTGCCTCTCGTAGCTGCGCTGCACCCGGGTCCCGGACCGCGCGAAGGACCGCACGCTCGTGCGCACTCCACGCGTCGAGCCAGGGGGCGATCGACGCGGGCGCCTCATCGTTCAACGGCGTGATGCCGCGTGCGGAAACCCGAGCGCGATGCTCGCGGACGAGGCCATCTTCGTCGCGCGAGTCGATCACCACCACGTGCGGCGTCTCGGAGAAGACCGCGCGCATCAGCGGCACAATGGCGCCCTCGTACCAGTCGAGCCTTCGCCTCGAGAGGCTCGGCGGTGGCGCGTCCGGGTGCTCGAGCTCGTGTGAGAGCTCCTCGCGAAGTCCGATCAGAAACTCAGCGCGCCCGGGCGACGTGCCGCGACCGGTCATCAGCTGGAAGTACTTGAGCGCGAGGGCTCCCGTCTGCCGAACCTCCGTCGCGCCGATGCCGAAGATCGTCCGCTCGCGCAGCAACTCGGGAAGCTGCGGCAGCAGCTCTTCCCTCTTGTAGCGAAGCGAGGTGATGAAACCGCGGTGGTTGAGCCCCGTGTATTTCCATTCGACGTGCTGCTGCTCGAGACCGAGCACGACGCACGCCTCCTGCACGGTGGCAGCGGGAAGCTCGCAGAGGCCGATCGTCTTTGGCGGCGCGCCGCCGTCGAGCAGCGCAGCAGTGGCGACGCTGAGTGGATTCGACAGGTTCAACACCCACGCGTCGGGACAATGCTTTCCGAGCTCCGCGCCCAGACTCCGCAGCTGCGGCGCCACTCGGAGCGCGGCGAGCAGGCCGCACGGTCCCAGCGTCTCGTCAGCGGGCACGCCGAAGCGCGCTGCCACTGCCTCGTCTTCCGCGCGCCCTTCGAGATCACCAAAGCGGATCTGGTTCACGACGATCGACGCGCCGCGCACCGCTTCATCCAGCCGGACGTGCGTCGACACCGTCCACGACCAGGAGGAGAGCCGCGCCCGCGAGTAGCTCGCCATCCTCTGGAGCGCTTCACTGTTTCGTCCGTAGAGCCGGAGCTCGCAGGCCGGCAGTGCGTCGGCCGCCGCGCGAACAGCTTCCACGTAGGCAGCGGTGAAGGGCGTGCTTCCGCCGAGCACCGCGACGATCGGCGCGGTCATCGGGCTTCGCCGTGCTCGCGGAAGAACGCGTGGATGCAGTCACAGACGTAGTCGATCTCCTCCACTGACAGGTCCGGCCGGACGGGCAGCGTCAGCAACTCTCTCGCGAGGGCCTCGGCGACCGGGAACTGGCCCTCTTTCCATCCGTACTTCGCGAACGCCGGCTGCAGGTGAATGGGCGTGGGATACCGGATCGTCGAGTCCACACCGCCCTCTCGCAGGTGGGCGAGCAGCGCGTCGCGGCTCGGCGTCCGTACCTGGAACAGATGGTAGACGTGCACTTCGCCTTCGGTCGTCGCCTGAAACTGCAGCGGCAGATCCGCGAGACGCTCGCGGTACAGACGCGCGCAGAGCCGGCGGTGCTCGTTCCACTCTTCGAGACGCGGGAGCTTCCACGAGAGGATCCGCGCCTGCATCGCGTCCAGCTTGCTGTTGAGCCCCACCACCACGTGGTTGTTCTGGCCCACCTGCCCGAGCTCACGCTGCCGCCGAAGCGCCTCGTCGAGCTGCGCGTTCCTCGCGACGACGGCGCCGCCATCACCTGCAGCGCACAGGTTCTTGCTCGGATGGAAGCTGAAGCAGCCGAAGTGGCCGAAGGTCGAGACCGCCTGTCCTTCGATGCGCGCGCCGATCGCCTGCGCGGCGTCTTCGACGACGAAGAGACCCTTCGCCTCGGCGAGCGCCATGAGCTCCGCCATCGGCGTCGGCTTCCCGTACAGATGCACCGGGATGAGCGCGCGGGTGCGCGGCGTGATCGCGCCGTGGAGCTGCGACCGGTCCATCAGGAAGCTGTCCGGCTCCGCGTCCACCAGCACCGGCGTCGCGCCGACGAGCTCGATCGCGCCCACCGTCGCGTGGAACGTGTTCGCCTGAGTGATGACCTCGTCACCGGGTCCCACACCGAGGGCGCGCATTGCCACGATCAAAGCATCCGTGCCGGTGTTCACGCCGCGCACGTGCGACGCGCCCAGATACTGCGCCAGCTGCGCTTCGAACTGTTTCACCTCGGTGGTGAGCTCGTAGCGTCCCTCCACCAGCATCGCCTTCAGGTCCGCGATGAGCGGCTCGATGTTCGGTCCGAGCTGGTGGGCATAGTTGTATCGAGCAACTTTCATGGTGCGTGCTCCTCAGCGATGGATGCGAGACCAGCGCCAATCAATCCCGAGTGATCGTCCTCGGCGCCGAGCTCGACCCACGAGCTCCAGTCTCCGGTGGCGCCGCTCCAGCAGCGTGTCATCGCGGCCTCCGCGACGAGCTTGCGGTACGGCTCACCGAGGGCCGTGGCGAAACCGCCGATCAGGATGAAGCGTTCGAGGCCAATCGCGAGGTGCATCGCGGCGAGCCCGAGACCGAGCGCGACCGCCCCACGCTGCACGGCGTCCACGGCCCAGCTCTGCCGATCGTGAAAGGCCGGGACGAGCTCCGCGTTGGTGAGCTCCGTCCGCCCCGTGGTCTGACGAGCCCGCTGAAGCACGCCGCGCCCCGACGCGATCGCTCCCAGATGGCCTCGGCCGCCACACTCGCAAACGGGCGCGTCCGAAGAGTCGTCAACGCGCAGATGGCCAATCTCACCGCCGCGCGCGTTCGCGCCCAGCGCCACCGCTCCATTGACGAAGACCTTGTGACCGATCCCCGAGCTCACGGTGATGACCGCGAAGTCGCGTCGCCCCGGCGAGAGATAGCGATGGCCGGCGGCGGTCACGTCATTGATCACGCGAACCCGCGCGTGCGGCCACACCTGTTCGAGCTCGCGCGCCAGCGGACAAGGTGACGTCAGCGTGGTGCCCCAGACGGTGGGCGCGGCCAGCACGTTGCCCGCCTGATCCACCGGGCCCGCGAACGCCACCGAGACCCGCCGGGCGGTCCGGCCCGGATCCAGAGCGGCGGCGAGCTCGTCCATCAGGCCCACCAACTCCGCACGCAACTCGGCAAAGGACCGCTGCGGCCGTTCGAGATGGTTCGGGGTGGGGACCGTCTTCGATCGGACCAACACCGAGCGCGCCACGTCGAAGACTCCGGCGCGGGTCTTGGTTCCACCGATATCGAACACGAGGACGTGCACGGCTGCGTCAGGCTGTGCATCTGTGGCGAGAGCGCCAAGCGTTCAGCTTGCGCATGATTTCCGGGATGCTCAGTAGTTGCCGTCGCGACAAGCGGAGGCGGCGATGACCGAGAGAGTGGCGATGATCATGGCCGGTGGACGCTCCTCGCGGATGCGCGCAGGCGGTTGCTCCACCCACAAAGGCCTACGCGTCGTTGGGAACGCGCCGCTCATCGAGTGGAACGTGAGGACGCTGCTGTCATTCGGGTTCCGCGAATTGTTCGTCGCCGTTAACGCCGAGGAGTCCGCCCTCATCGAATGGTTGAACGGGCCGGGGAGCTCCATCGCCCGGTCACTGGACGCGACGCTCTCCGTGCTCCTCGAGCGTGAGTCACTGGGAACGGTGGGCGCGGTGGGTACGCTCCCACAGAACGTGAACGAGGTCCTCGTCGTGAACGTGGACAACCTCACGCGGATGCCGCTCGACGAGCTCGCACGGTTTCACCGGAGGGAGCGCGCGGGGGCGACCATCGCGACGCATCGTCATCCGCTCGCGGTGCCGTTCGGAATGCTGGAGCTCGATGGAGGCAGAGTGCGCGCGTACAGGGAGAAGCCGCAGCTTCCCGTCGCCGTCTCCAGCGGGACGTACGTGCTCGGGAGTGAGGCGCTGGCGCGCGTGAAGAGAGGCGAACGCCTCGATGTGCCCGAGCTCGTCCAGCGACTGCTCGATGAAGGCCTGCCCGTCGCAGCGTTCGAGCACGAAGCGCCGTGGATCGACGTGAACGACGAAGCGGCGCTGGAGAAGGCGCAGCAGCTGTTTGCGGCGAACACGCTCTCGGAGCGCCCGCGATGATGAACGTGCTCTCGGTGGTGTCGGCGCTGAAGCTTGGTGGAGGAGAGAACCGGATCCTCAACCTGGCGCGCGGCATCGACAGGACGCGGTTCCGACACACGGTCGTATCGCTCTTCTCGCCGCACCCGGATCAGCCGGGGCCGAAGGGCTCGTTGTTGCACGAGTTCCGCGCGGCGGGGATCGACGTCGTCGATCTCGGCGTGCCACCGCCGGGCATCGTCCAGGCTTCCCGTCCCGTGAAGGTCGCGAGCACCGCGGCGACGTTGGCGACGATCGTCGCGCGGCTCCGGAAGCTCATCGCGACATCGAGGGCAGACCTCGTGGACGCTCACCTCGAGACCTCGCTCTATACGGGCGTGCCCGCGGCGGTGAGCGTGGGCGTTCCGGCGACTGTCACGCTGTACAGCGAAGTGGGGATCTGGCGGATGCTCGATCGCGGCCTTCGTCAGGCCCTGCTTCCGGGCATGCGCCGCTTCAGCCTGCGGAAGTGTTCCGCGCTCTTCACGGACTCCGAAGCGCGTTCGAACGAGCTGAGCGGTTTCATCGGCGACGGAGCGCCACCGGTGCATGTGATCCCGAATGGAGTCCGGATGCGGCCTCCCGACAGGACACGAGCGGAGGTGCTGGCGGGGCTCGGCGTTCCGACCGACACGCGCGCGACGATCATCGGGCAGGTCGCGGGGCTCGTTCCGTTCAAGGGACAGGACGTGCTGATCGAAGCGGCGGCGCACGTCATCAAGAAGGGTCACGACGTGAGGGTGCTCTGCATCGGCGAGAACCGGCTTGGTGGCGGTTACCCGAGCGAACTGCGCGCGAAAGCGGAGCGACTGGGGATGTCGGATCGCGTCGTGATCACCAGCTATCCGGGCAACATCGCCGACGTCTGGAGCGTCATCGACGTCCATGTCCACGCCTCGCGCGTGGACTCGATGCCGAACGCGATCATCGAAGGGATGTCTCTGGGGAAGCCGGCCGTGGTGACTGCCGTCGGCGCCGTTCCGGAGCATGTGACCCACGGCGAAACCGGCTACGTGGTGCCGGCGGGCGATCCTCTTGCGTTCGCTGATGCGCTCTCACACCTGCTCGAGAACCGGCAGCTCGCGGCGAAGTTCGGTGCTGCCGCGCAGAGGCGGTACGAGGAACGGTTCACCCCTGAGAAAACAGCGCGGCAGATCGGGCGCGTCTTCGAAGAGATCATCTTGCGCCACCGCGCCCGCGAGGAGGTCGCGTGACCGCGACGCAACGCTCGATGGAAGGACGGCGCGTCGTCGTGACGGGCGCGGGTGGCTTTCTGGGCCCGCACGTGGTGAACGCGTTCGCGGCGGAGGGCGCGCGGGTGTTCGCGCTGCTCGGGCCGCCGGACGTTTCGGTTCGTGAGCCGGAAGGCGCCGAGCGCCTCGCGAGGGGAGATGTCTGCGACGAGAAGCTCATGGACGAGCTCGTCGCGGGCGCGGACGCAGTGATGCATCTCGCGGGCCCGTCTTCCGTGTCTGCCTCTTTCAACGATCCAGCGAAGTTCATCCGCACGCACACCGAGGGCACCGCGGTGACGCTGCAAGCGTGCAAGAGCCGCGGCGTTCGACGGTTCGTCTACATCTCTTCGGCGGAGGTGTACGGGCGGCCACCGGCGTCACCGGTAGATGAATCCCAACCGGTCGCGGCGCGATCTCCATACGGGGCAGCGAAGATTGGCGCGGAGAAGCTCGTCGAGGCGTTCGCGGCGGCCTACGCGCTCGAGGCGATCATCCTGCGGCCGTTCTCCGTCTACGGACCCGGCGCGATCGCGGAGGCGCTGATTCCGCAGCTCATCGCGATGGCACAGGCCAATGGGCGGCTAACGGTCCGCGATCTGAAGCCGGTGCGCGACTACTGCTTCGTCGGAGACGTCGCGCGAGCCGTCGTGCTCGCGGCACAGGCGAAGCTCTCTCAGGCTGAAGTGCTGAACGTCGGCACAGGCATCGGCACCAGCGTGGCGCAGGTCGCGGCGAAGGTGCTCGAAGCGCTCGGCCTTTGCGGAGATGTGGGTGAAGCGGAGCAGCGGGATCGGCCCGGCGCGAGTGAGATCTACGAACTGGTCGCGGACGCGTCGCGAGCGAGACGGGTCCTCGGTTGGTCACCGCGCGTCAGTCTGGACGAAGGACTGCGCCTCACCATCAGGGGACAGACGTGAAGCGGTTTCTCGTCACGGGCGCGCAGGGCTTCGTCGGGCGGCATCTTGTCGCGGAGTTGCTCGAAGCTGACCCGGATGCGCTGGTCGTTGGCGTCGGCCGTTCCGCGCCCTGCCCGTCCACGTTCTCGTACGGAATGCCGCTTCCGTCGGAACTCGCGCGCCGTCTCGCCGCGACCGAAAAGCGCTACCGATACATGCA
>JBJMQN010000580.1:0-2243 GCA_045802665.1 Myxococcaceae bacterium
GCCTGCGTACGCCTCCAGGCAGCCCTGTTCTCCGCATCCGCACGAACGCCCGCGCGTCACGACCTTCACATGACCGAACTCACCGGCGACGTTGGACGCGCCGACGACCAGCCGGCCGCCAGAGATGATCGCGCTCCCGACCCCGGACCCAACGAACACGACCAGCATGTCGCTGCAGCCCTGCCCCGCTCCGGCGACGAACTCTCCCCAGGCGGCGGCGCGCAGATCGTTGATCAGCCGCACCGGCCTCCCGAGCGAATCACTCAAGAGCTTCCCGAACGGCACGTTCCGCCACCCGAGGTTCGGCGCTACCGCGATGACGCCGTGGTCCCCTTCGAGCTGTCCCGCCACGCCCACCCCGCACGCGGACACAGCGGGATTGCCGGCGGCCTTCATCGCCTCGACGGCCGCGGCATGAATCGTCGCGACCACCCCTTCGGGGCTCCGGTTCTGGAGCGCGGTCTTCGCGGCGGAGACGAGCCGCCCGGACGCCTCGACGACCGCGGCGCGGGCGAACGTTCCACCGAGGTCGATTCCGAGCGAGAGCACGTTGGCCAATCCTTCTATGCGCTGAACGGCGCGAGCGCGACGGCCGCCAGCATCCCTGTCGCCCGGTTCACGGACTGCCCGCGTCTGCTGATCCGCCGTCCGACGGCGCCTTCATCACGCAGCTCAGCCGGCGCTTGCCGTTCTCCTCGATGATCTGAAACGCGGTGCACTTTCCGGTCGCGTCGCTTTCCTTCTTCATCGAATCCAACTCGGTCGTCGTGATGTTCAGCGGCGCAGGCTTGTCGTTGCATTTGCAGCCGCAGACGAAGGCCCCCAACAGCAGTGCGCACAGAGCGGTTCTAGCCATCACCGGAACCGCTTCACTCCGTCGACGAACGTCTTCATCGCGCCCGCGAGCGCCTTCTTCATCCACGCCTCGGTGAGCTCGCCCGAATCGTCGAAGGCCTTGTCCGCTCGAGGAAGGTTCATCGCGCCGGGGACGATCCAGCAGCCCAGATGCGTGAGGCTCTGCTTGATCGCGATCGTGCTCCGAGCGCCCCCGAAGGCGCCGTCGGACGCGTTGTTGATCGAGACCACTCGGCCCGCGAAGCAGTTTCCCGGCGGACGCGACAGCCAGTCGATGAAGTTCTTCAAGCCACCCGGAATCGACCCGTTGTACTCGGGCGAGACGATCAGCAATCCCGGCGTGGTGGAGATCTTCGCCTTCAGCTCCACTGCGTTCTGAGGAATGCCGGAGCTCTCCTCGACATCGCCGTCGTACACCGGCAGCGCGAGCGTCTTCAGATCCACCTGCTCCACCGACAGTCCCAGCTGCTCCACCTCACGGACGGCGAGCCGGAGCAACTTCCGGTTGAGCGACTTGCTTCGATAGCTGCCGCAGAGGGCGATGACGTCGGGCATAGGCTTAGGCGGCGCCAACTTCCTTCTTCACCTTGTCCACCGTGCCTTCGATGAGCGCCTGAACCTCCGCGAGCCGCTCCTTCGTCTTCGCCTCGAAGCGGAGCACGAGGATCGCCTGCGTGTTGGACGCTCGGATGAGGCCCCACGCGCCATCCGGGAAAGTCACGCGCACGCCGTCCACGTCGATGATGCTGTGGCCGGACTTCTTGAAGTGCTCGGTGGCGCGCTTCACCACTTCGAACTTCTTCTCCTCGGTGGTGTCGACGCGGATCTCCGGGCTGGAGAACGTCTTCGGCACGTCGGAGAGCAGCTCGGAGATCTTCTTCTTCTCGTGCGTGAGGATCTCCAGCAGGCGCGCCGTGCTGTACACCGCGTCGTCGAAGCCGAAGTAGCGGTGCTTGAAGAAGATGTGGCCGGACATCTCCCCGGCGAGCTCCGCGTGCTCCTCCTTCATCTTCGCCTTGATGAGCGAGTGCCCCGCCTTCCACATGATCGGACGGCCGCCCTTCGCCTTGATGTCGTCGTAGAGCGTGTAGCTGCACTTCACCTCGCCCACGATCGCCGCGCCGGGCGCTTCCTTCAGCACGTAGCGGCTGAAGAGGATCATCAGCTGATCGCCCCAGAGCACATTGCCCTGATCATCGATCACGCCGATGCGATCCGAGTCGCCGTCGTACGCGATGCCGACCTCGGCCTTCTCCTTCTTCACCGCCTTGATGAGATCCTGGAGGTTCTCCAGCACCGTCGGATCCGGGTGGTGGTTCGGGAAGTTCGCGTCCATTTCGCAGAAGAGCGGGACCACGTCGAAGCCCATGGACTGGAACAGCGGAACC
>JBJMQN010000581.1:0-5350 GCA_045802665.1 Myxococcaceae bacterium
CTCCAACTACGCCGCGAGCCGTGGCTTCTCTTCCAACGTGAAGGAAGCTCACCTGGAGCGGAACAACAGCCAGTGGAAGGTTCACCTCGCCGTGTTCCGAGGCGAGTCGCGCGGCTGGATGCACCTCGAATACGACGCGTACTCCCGCGGGCTGCTGCGCGCTGAGGAGAAGGTGAAGGATCACCACGGCCACGGTCACCACGGCGAAGGCCGTTGGGACGACGAGGACGATGGCGACGACGACTACCACGAGGCGTCCGCGGTCGGGCATCCGGTGCCGGTGAACAACGGCGGTCAGGTGCACGGCGCGTCGCCGGTTCATCACTGAGGCGTTGAGGGCGTCGAGCGGGCCGGCGTGATCAACGTCCCTTGTTGAGCGCGCGCAGCTTCGCGGCGGCATCCTTCGCGTCGCCCACGCCGCAGTCGTTCACCATGTCCATCAGGGCGCCGCCCACGCCTTCGCGCTTCACGGGGCGCAGGGCCTCCAGCGCATCGATCGCGGATGGATCTTTCAGCTCCTCGAGCCGCTTGATCGCCTGTTCGCGGAGATCGCAGTCGGTGGATTGCAGCGTCTTCGCGTACGCCTTCGTCCGCGCTTTTCCGTCGAGCGACTTGCTCACGCGATCCAGATAGCGAACCGCTCCGTACTGATCCCAGCCGGCAGGGTGCTCGGAGACTTCTTCGAAGCCGTGCTGGAGCGCGTCTTTCGGAACGCGCGCGAGAGCTTCCGCGACGTCGCTCTTGTAGCTGCCGATTCCGTAGTGCGCCGCGAGCGCCGTCAGGAGCTCAGGCTCCGGCGTTTTCAGGTCGTCGCCGAGCTGCCGGACGATCGCGAATTCGGCTTCGTGGCTTTCCATCTGGTGCAGCGCCGCGGCTTTCAGCTGGCTGAGCTCGGGCGACTTCTTCTTCTGCTTCTCCGCGAGCTCGATGATCTGCAGCGCTTCTTTCGGGTGCTTCTCCGACAGCGCGCTTCGAACGAGCTCCGCGGTGGAATCGCGCGCGGAGAGCAGCAGACCGCCCGTCACCAACAGCACGCCGGCGACGACGGCGACGGCGATCTTCGTTCGCAACGCAAGCCGCGGCCGCGTGGGCGCGGGAGTCGCGAACGAACCCCCCTGCTCCGTCTCGGCGCTCTCCGCTGCAGGGGCGCCGAACACCGCCGTGCCCGACGGCCCGGACACAGGCACCGGCGACGCGGGAGGCCCATCAACCACGGCCGCCGGCACTTTTGGATTCGACGCCGAGCTCGTCGTGCGGACCACGGCCGCATGCGCTCCTGACACCATCACGCGAAGCCGTTCGAACGCGGTCGCGAGCTCATCCGCCGTCTGAAACCGAGCGGCCGGCTCCTTCTCGAGGCAGCGCATCACGACGTCACACAACTCGGGATGCGCGAGCAGCGCGGGGTTCGCCTCATCAAGGCGCTTCGGTGCCGAGGTCACGTGCTGCGCGAGATATTGCCTCGGCCCAGGCCCATCGAACGGCAGTCTCCCGGCCAGCGTCCGATACGCGAGCACGCCGAACGAATAGATGTCGCTGCGCGCATCCAGCGCATGTCCCATCGCCTGCTCGGGCGAGACGTACTCCGGCGTTCCGAGCACGAGCCCCGTCTGGCTGATCGACGGATCCTGCGCCTCCGGTTCCACGAGCCGCGCGATGCCGAAGTCCAGAAGCCGCGCCTGTTCGGTCCGGCCGCTCGAGGAGAGGACGACGTTCTCGGGCTTCAGATCGCGGTGGATGATCCCCTTGGCGTGGATCGCCGCCAACCCTTCGGCGAGCTGATGCAGGAGCCTCGTCGCCCGCTCCGCGCCGAACGCGCCGCCGGAGTCCAGCGCGGTCCTGAGCGACTGACCATCCACGAGCTCCATCACGAGCCATGCGCCGGTGGGCTCGTTGCCGAAGTCGATCACCCGGACGACGGAGGGATGATCCACGCTGGAGAGCAGGCGAGCTTCGCGCTTGAAGCGCTCGAGCATCGCGGGCTGGAGCGAGACGTCCTGCTTCAAGACCTTCAGCGCGACCTTGCGGCCCAACGACACCTGCTCGCCGAGGTACACCTCGCCCATCCCGCCCGTTCCCAGCGCGGAGAGGACTTTGAAGCGTCCGTCGAGGACCAGCGTGTCCGCCGCAATCGCCACGGCTCGCCGATTATCAGAAAGGCTCCCGGTCGCGACCCGGCAAAGAACAGGCGTGTGATTCCGCCCACTCGGCTGCCCCTCAAGCGAGGGATTGCCGGGAAATTCCGGGCACTTACCCCCTGTGGTACCGTCGCGCCCTTCACATGGCAGACCGCAGCGACAAAAAGAGCTCGGCGGAGTCCGCCGCGGCGGGTCCAGAACTTCGACTTCTCGATCGGCGCGCGTTCGTCGGTTTCCCTTCGCTGATCATCGCGCCGGGCGTGGTGATCAACGACTTCGGTCTGCAGATCCCCGACGTGAGCTTCCCGTTCAACGTGACGGGCGGTGCCTCCAAGTATCAGCGCAAGAAGCTGCAGTTCGGCTTCCTCGAGCTGACCATCGCCGCGGACGTCATCACCCGGAAGCTCGTGGATGTCGCGGGCCGCACGGGCGAGCTCGCGGATGTGAAGCTGCACTTCCGTCCCGGCTACCTCGAGGGACAGGCGCGGCTCGTCGCTGCGGACCGCGCGCCGCTCACGTTCAAGCTCGCGTTCGACGGTGATGGCGACCGTCTGGCGGTCTACGTCTACGACGTCCGCTTCTACGCCTTCTCCACGACGCCGGCCGCTCAGGTCCCGGTGCTCCTCACCCGAGCGCTGAAGGATCTCGACCTCCTGCCCGAAGTCGAAGTGCGAGGCGCGTCCGGTTTCACCACCGCGATTCTGCAGCCGCTCGTGCAGCTCGCCGCCGTGGGCCGCGGGTACAAGCTGCCGACGCTCGAGTCTGCTCGGCTGTCCGCCGCCGAAGTCGGAACGCAGGGCCTCAAGCTTCGCTTTGCCGCCGGTGGACTGCCGCCGCCCGCGACGCCGGATGAAGAGCTGCTCCTCGCGCTGGAAGGCGCGCGCGCGTTCGCCGACGCCGAAGTGCTGCTCGCGGAAGGCAAGCTCGCGGAGGCTCGCGAGGCGTATCTCAAAGCCGGCGACGTCAACGACGCGCACCCCTTCGCGGCCGAGCGCCTGTTGCAGCTGCTGGTCGCGGATCCGCAGGCGCACGAGCTCGCGCTGGATCTCTCTGCTTCGCTGAGCCGCCGCCGCGAGAAGTCCGCCACGGCGATCTGGGCGGAGGCCGTCGTGCGTGAACGCCGCGGTGAACCTGCGCGCGCCGCTGAGCGCTTCCTCGCGCTGGTCACGCTCTCCCGAAAGAATCAGGAAGAGGCCGCCGCGTTCTTCGCCGCTGAAGCCGCTGCCCGCGCCGCGCGCGACAACGCGCCGCAGATGGCGGTCAGGGCGCTCCACGAGCTGCTCGGGCTTCGTCCGGATCACCTCCCGTCGCTCAAGGCCCTGGCCCGTGCGTCGGATCAGTCCAACGATCGCGCCGGTGCCATCCGCGCGTATCGCCGCATCGCCGCCCTGGCCCGCGATCCGTTCGACGCCGCCGAGGCGCACGTTCACCTCGCCCGACTCTGCGCGCTGACCGAGGACGACGTCGCGGGCGCGCGGCTTCACTGCGAGGCCGCGCTCAAGCTGCACCCGGATCACCCTGACGCGCTCTACCAGTTGGGCGAGCTGTGCTTCCGCGCCGGTGAGCACCTGCGCGCCATCAAGGCGCTGGATCGTCTCCGCGAAGTCGCGCTCGGCCGTCACGAAGTGGATCGCGTGGGCAAGGCCAACCTCCTCGCCGGCAAGGTCTGGGAGAGCGGGCTGAACCAGGCCGAGAACGCGCTGCTTCGCTACCGGGAGGCGGTCTCGCTGCTGCCGGGAGATCCGGAGCCGCTGTTCCTCTCCGCGCGCGTGGCTGAAGGACTTGGCCGCGTGCAGGAGGCGGTGGCGGGCTATCAGCAGGCCATCGAGCTCGCCGGCCCGTCGCCGACGAACGACTCCATCCGAACCGTCGCCCACTCCTCGCACCACGCGATGGCGCGGCTGTACCGCACGCGCCTTGCGGATCCGGTGAAGGCGCGCGAGTCGCTGGAAGCCGCGCTGCAGATGGATCCGCGCGACACGCTCGCGCTGGAAGAGCTCATCCCCGCCTTCCGCGCGGCAGGTCGCACGGTGGAGCTGGCGGATGCGCTGGAGAAGGCGGCCACGGTCGCCACCGATTCGCCTCAGCGCGCCGCGCTCTGGGCGGAGGCGGGCGAGCTGTACCGCGCGCGCCTTGGCAAGGCTGACAAGGCGGAGAAGCTGCTTCAGTCCGCGCTCGAAGCGGATGCGGACAACCGCGTCGCGCTGGAGGGCATGCTCGCCATCGCCGAGAGCCGCCGCGACGGTGCGGTGCTCTGCCGCTGCCTGAAATCTCTGGGTGAGCTGACCGCCGACGTGCGCGAGCGCGCGAAGTACCTGCGCCGCCTCGCCGTGGCCGCGCGCGATCTCGCGTTCGATCTGGAGCTCTCCAGCTACGCGCTGATCGAGCTGCTCAAGCTGGAGCCGGAGGATCTCTCCGCCCTCGGTGAGCTCTGCGCGCTGCAGCGGCGGCGCTCCGACATGAACGGCCTCGCGCTCGCTCTCGAGCAGCGTGCGTCCGCCGCGGAGAAGTCTTCCGACAAGCGGCTCGCCGCGGCGTCGTTGCGCGAGCTCTCTCAGGTGTACGAGACGCGGCTCGGCCGGATGGGCGATGCGCTGGTCGCGTTGGAGCGCGCGGCGCGGCTTGCTCCCGAGCCCACGGTGCTCTTCGAGCTCGCGGACCTCTCGCTTCGCTGCGACAGGCCGACCCACGCGCGACGGGCGCTGGAAGATGTGCTCGCGACCCTGCCTTCTCACGCGGCTCCGGAGCGGGTGGCGGAAGTGCGCGCCCGGCTCGGCCGCGCGTGCGAGATGCTCGGCGACAAGGACGCGGCGAAGGATCACTACGCGCGCGCGTTCCCGATGCGGAAGCTCGACGAAGAGCTCTCCACCCGCCTCGAGGCGCTCTATGCCGAGTCCGGTCAGCTGAAGGAGCAGGTGGAGCTCTGGTCCTCGCGCGCCGAGGCGCTGCTCACCAACGATCGCGCCGCTGCCGCCGCGCCGCTCTACCTCAAGTCCGCGAAGGCGCTGCTGTCTCTGGGCGATCGCATCGGCGCCTCCAGCAAGCTCGCTGCGGCGCTCGATGCCGCACCCGATGGCGCTGAAGCGGGCGACATCCTCGACACGATGGCCCAGCTGGAGCTCGAGCGGGGCGGCAAGCTCGAGGCCGCGAAGCTCCTCGCTCGCAAGGCCGCGCTGACGGCTGTTCCGCGCGATGCCGCGAAGCTGTTCTTC
>JBJMQN010000582.1:0-16833 GCA_045802665.1 Myxococcaceae bacterium
GGCGGCACGCTCTACGTCGTCACCTGGGACATCCCCAATTCGAAGTCGACGGTGCAGTGGGCCACGCTGGATGGCGGCGGCTTCGTTCGCGAGGGAGTGCACGACGCGGGCTCGAACGTGACGCAATTTCAGACCGCGGCCATCGCGAACCAGCTCGTCGTCTCCTTCAACGAGTTTGGCTGCGTGCCAAGCGTCTTCATCGCGAGCGGCGCCCTTTCATCCGAGCTTGGGGCGGGGTTCACGCCCGCGTGCAGCACGCTTCCCATCGTCGAGTTCGCCGGCGCACCGTGGGCGTTCGATCCCGCGAGCGGCGCGCTGCTTCGCTGGAACGGCACGGCCTGGGTCAATGCTTCGCCGCGAGTGGACGCGCTGACCATCACCGGCTCCGATGCCGTGGAGATGGCCGGTGAGGTGTACGTCGCCTTCACGGTGGGCCTCGGCGACGGCGGGACGGATCTGCGCGTGAGCCGATTCGATGGCGGCACATGGGAGGGGCTCGGCGACGCGGGGCTTCGCGTGAATGGCCAACCACAAGGTGTGACGATCGCCGCGGAGGCAGGCGGCATCTACGTCTCGTTCGTCGAACCGGCGAGCGGCACGGTGGTGCGCTCCATCGGCTACGTGAAGACGTGGAACGGCACCGGCTGGACGGCGGTCGGTGGAGACCTCGCGCTGGGAAACGGCATCGACGTCGTCGAGGTCGAGGCCGTGATGGTGGACGGGAATCCCTTCGTCGGCGTCCGTCAGAAGTCCGAGCTGTACGTGCTTCAGCTGTCGGGCGGAGCGTGGGCCAAGGTCTTCGGCGCGGACGTGAGCGCGAGCAACAAGCTCGACTACGGCCCGAGGCTCGCGTTCGACGGGCGTGACCTCTACGTCGTCGAGCGAGAAGGGTCGACCGGGCCCTGGTACGTGCGCGAAGGCACTGTTTCGGATGGCGGAAGTCTGGTCGGCACGGACGGCGGTTCTGGCTCCGATGCCGGTAGCGCCGCTGATGGAGGAACCGGCGACGCGGGGTCTCCCGCGGATGGAGGAGTGATTCCCACCGATGCGGGAACGCTGCCAGATGGAGGAGCGCTCACGACGGACGCGGGAACGCTTCCCGATGGAGGCGAGTCTGGAGACGACGGAGGGCTACCGGACGCCGATGGAGGCACCGGGCCACGCGATCCGCTGAATCTTCCCGTCGGATGCGACTGCAACGCCGCGCCAAGCTCGCTGCTGATCGTCGGCGCGCTGCTCACCATGGCGACGGCGCGGAAACGGCGACGCCCTCACCCCTGAGACTCGCGCCGCGCCCCGAGGTCAACGAGGAACACCTCGACGAGGCGCAGAGAAAAGCCCTGTCGATGCCCATCGGGTTCAGCTGCGCCCTGGCTCGCGACATCTGCCTCGCCGATCGCGGAGCCACACGAGGTCGCGAGGCATCGTCCGTCCACGCACCGCTGTCCCTCCGAGCAGCTCACGCTCCGGGCGATTTGCAGTTGGTTTTCGGGGACCGGGGCGCCAACCGGGGTCGCGCGATTTTCCGCGCCGGGTGTCTACAACACGTCCATACTTCCGCGCCGTTTGAATCGCCGTGCCGGTCTGATCATCGCGTTGGTGTTCGTCGCGCTGGCTGCGCTGGTGCTGCTCTCGCGCCGTCACTTTCCCCCGCCGCGTGAAGCGGTGACCGTGGACGCCGGACAGCCGAGCATCGCGCTGCCTCAGCTCGCCGCCATCGGTCCACGCCTTCTCTCCAACCAGACGTCGCAGCCGATCATCGTCTACGGCGATCAGCTCGAGCCGGGCCTCACGCTGTCACTGGGCACGCCGTTCAATCGGAAGATCGCACTCGTGCCGGGAGATGGGCACCACGCATTCGCACGCCTGCCGGCGGATCTGCGCATCGATCCGAACACCGTTCAGCAGGACGTCACGTGCACGATCGAAGGGGGCATCGGCGCCGCGCGGATCACGATCGTCAACGACGCCGCGTATCCGGACTTCTTCGCGATGACGGCGACGGCGGATGGCACCCGCTACGTCATCTCTCCGACGACGGACACGCTCTACGTCCAATCTCCCGACGGTGGAACGCAGACCTCCGCGACGAACGACGGCCCCTACGCGCTGGCCATCGAACGCACCGACGCAGGCGAACGGGTCTGGATCGCTCATCGCTACTCGCCCACGCTGCAGGCGTTCGAAGGGAACACGTCGACGGTACAGCTGCCTGCGCCCTCGTACGCCTCCGCGATCGCCATCGATTCGAAGTCTCACATCGCCTACGTCGCCGAGACCGCTCGTGATTCCGTCAGCGCGCTGGATCTCTCGCGCGGCGGCCGCGAGCTGTGGCGCACGCCGGTCGCTCCCAATCCGGGAGTGCTCGCGCTGGCCGGAAAGTTCCTCGCGGTTGGGAGTCAGCAGACGGGTGAGATCGAGCTTCTGAATCTCTCCACCGGAAAAGCGGAGCCGCCCATCGCTCCCGGTCCGGATGTTTCAATCGTCGGCGGGCCCACGGAGAAATTCGGCCCGCGCGTGATGGGCGGGAAGGCCCCTCGCGCGTTCTTGTACGTGCCCTCGAACGACGTGCTGCTCGTCTCCTCCATTGGGCCGAACATCGGGCCGAATCCGGAGAAGATGGAGGTGAGCATGAACGGCGGGATCGGCGTCGTCGATCTCAAGGCCCGAAAGTTCGTGCGGCATCTCGGCTTCGGCGCGGGCGTAACGGAGGGGCTCGCGACGAACGCGGATCCGAAGCGTCCGCTCGTGTTCGCGGCAGACATCGGTGCGGGCCTCGTCCGCGTCGTCGATCTCGAGAAGCTCCTCGCGAACGACACCAGCGCAAGAGCCTCCATCGTTGCCGAGATCGCGATCTCTCCGCCCGAAGAGTTCCCGCTCATCCGCCCGCCCTCCGACTTCGGCGTGAACGGCCGAGCCGGCAAGGAGCTCCACTCCGGTCCCCGCTCAGTGAGCTTCGTGAACGGAGAGCTCCTCGCGCTCAACCGACACACGGCGACAATCGCTGAGCTCACGTCGAACGTTCGTCCGTGCAAATCGCCGCAAGGCGTCTGCTTCGCGGTCCGCAGCCAGCTCCCGCTCGCGCTGACGAACCTGCAGCGCACGCGCCGAACCGGACAGGTCCTCTACTACGCGGACCTCGGCCGCACGGCGATGAGCTGCGACGCCTGCCACCTCGAAGGCCACACCGAATCCGTGCTGTTCGAGAAGACTCAGCCGCTGCGCATCTACCGCTCGCCCACCGTGCGCGGCTCGCGCGAGTCGCCGCCGTACTTCATCCCCGCGTCCACCTTCAGCATCGCGGAGACCGCGAAGGTCGTCGGAGGGCGCAACCGGTTTCACAACCCGAACCCGACGGACTCAGAGGTGGAGGCGCTCGCTCAGTACACGGCCGCGATCACGCTGGTGCCCAATCCGTTCGTGAAATCCGACGGCTCCTTCGCCGACGAGCTGCAGCTGCCGGACGGTCACACCGGCCATCCGATGAAGGGGCTCCGCGTCTTCGAGAAACAGAAGTGCGGCAGCTGTCACCCGGCTCCGGTCTACACCACGGATCAGGATCCGCCGACGCGCGGCAAGCAGCTCGACGTGGGCACGCCGCACCTGCTTCCACTTCGCCCAGAGCTGCAGGACGCGACCTTCCGTGGGTTTCCGCCACCTTCTCTGGAGGGGAGCTGGGACGTGTGGCCGCAGCTCACCTCGGGACTCGCGGGGTTCGCTCCGGGCGAGGACGGCCGGCTTCGCGTCACCGACCGCTGGGCCACCCGAGCGGTGATCGATCACTACAGTGGCCCACAGCACGGCAACGCCCAGTCGCTCTCTCCACAGGAGCGCGATGATCTGCTCGCGTTCCTCATGTCGCTGTAAGCTGCTCCGCCGTAGCCAGGCCGGGCCTCTCGTCAAACCCCTTTGTGACGATTCTCCGCTCACTCTTCATCGCCGCGTTCGCGCTGACGCTTTTGAATTCGTGCACCGACGCGGGCCTCTACGCGACGGATGGGCTTGGGCCCAACGCGCCGGATCGAGCCGTCTTCGAGGGCGTCGCCTGCGTTCCGCTCGCCTCGGGAAACCAGTTCCCGGTGAAGGTGCTGTTCGCGATTCAGGGCGGTGAAGGCGTGCCGCGAGATGTGGTCGCGCAGGTCTCGGATGCGTTGGGCGCGCTCTCGCAGACGTACGAGACGGCGAACACGACGTTCTCGCTGGTGGCGTACCACTCGGTCGCGACGGGTCTTCAGGGAAGCTTCGTGGACGGCGCGACGCTGCAGAACGCGCTCGGCAAATACAACGGGTATCAGGAGGCGGGGCCGGTCTCGGTGCGCAGCGGGCTTCGGCTCGCGCGCAGCATCATCGCGGGCGACGTGCTCACCGGGTGCAAAGGCACCGTCGCTCGCACGCGCTACGTCGTCGTCGTGGTGATGCTGTCCGCGGACACGTCCTGCGCGAACCAGAACTTCAACGCGGGCATCAGCGACAAGTGCAACCAGGTGCTGAGCTCCGGAATCCCGAACGCCGACGCCGAGTGCAGCAAGTGCGAGCTCTCGGATGTCACCGCGCAGCTCAAAGGGCTCTCCGAGCAGTACGACGTCGGCGAGGTTTCGGTGCAGCCGGTCTACATCACCACCACGCCGGATCCGCTCGTCGTGGAGCAGGTCGCCGCCATCGCCCGAGCGGGCGGCAGCCGCGAAGTTCAGACCGATCCGGCGAACGTGAAGACCACGCTGGGCCAGCTGGATTTCAGCTCGCTCCAGCGCCACCTCACGCTCAAGCGCCTCATCGCCTTCAACCGCAACGTCGTCGTGCGCAATGGCCAGATGATGCTGGACTCGGACGAGGATGGAATCCCGGACGACGAAGAGGACGCGCTCGGCACCGACAAGCTGAACCCGGACAGCGACAACGATGGGCTGATGGACGGGCTCGAGCTCAAGATGGGCCTCAAGCCGCAGCCGGGAAACGTGGACATCATCAACGGCTGCAACGTCAAAGACGACGACGACTTCGACCGGCTGAACAACTGCGAAGAGCGCGTGCTCGGCACAGACTCCTGCGTGAGCGACACCGACGGCGACGGAATCCCCGACGTGGTGGAGCTGCTCTCGTCCACCAATCCACTCGTGCCCGAAGATCTCGCGGACGACGATCGCGACGGCTTCTCCAACGTCGACGAAGTCCAGTCACACACGGACCCGCACAGCGCCGACGTCGCCTTCCGCACCGAGCGCGGCTACCAGTACACCGTCGAAGACGCTGACCCCACTCCCGACGGACGCGCCTGCTACAAAATCCGCGCGTACAACATCTCGCTGATGACTTCCCTGCGAAGGCCGAACCCGCCGTACGCGGACATCAAGCAGGGGACGAACGACCTCTACCTCTACATGCTCGTGGGCCGGGACAATGATCCGCGCGGCACCGGCGTGGGCTCTCTCGTCGTGCGCCCCGTCACGTATGATCCGCCGAAGAAGCGCAAGCCCGCGGGCGCGCTGGACGTCGTCCCGGACGACTTCGTGGTGGGCGATTGATGAAGTCTGATCCACGTAAAGGATCAGAACTGTGGGGCACGACCCCCACAGATCGCATGGGGTCTCGCCCCCACACACCTCAGCCGAACCGTGCTCGCCGTCCTTGTAACCTGCAGGTTTCACTGGTGAGTTCATCCCCTCAGCGGTTGGATCCGGAATTGCTCATGCGTCCCTCCCGAAAGGAGTTTCTATGACTCGGAAGGCTCAAATCCTCACTGTGGCGGCGCTCGGTGCGGTGCTGTTCGCGGTCCCTGCATTCGCTCAGACGGGGAGCACGGACAACCCGGAGTGCCTCGGCAGCTCTTGCGGCAAGCCGAAGAACGAAGGCGGCGGTTGCGGTTGCGGCTGCGGCTGCTCGGTGTGGGTCGCGTACACGGACGACGGCAAGACGCTCGCGTACACGGACGACGCTGACGGCGACGGCGTCGCTGACAACAACGACAACTGCCCGTTCGCGCCGAACCGCCTGCAGGAAGACGGCGACGGCGATGGCGTGGGCAACGCGTGCGACAACTGCGCGACGCTCTCCAACTTCAGCCAGCTCGACAACGACGGCGACGGCATCGGCGACTCGTGCGATCCGGACATCGACGGCGACGGTGTTGCGAACGCGGACGACAACTGCGCGTCGATCGCGAACCCTCTCCAGACGAACACCGACAACGATGGCATCCAGCCGGCGAACCCCACGGACGCTCAGCGCCACGTAGGCGGTGACGCGTGCGACGTCGACGACGACAACGACGGCGTGAACGACAACATCGACAACTGCCCGCTCGCGTCGAACGCCAACCAGGTCATCCCGACCGGCGTCACCTGCAACCTCGACAGTGACGCGGACGGCAAGGGCGACAACTTCGACAACTGCCTCAACGTCGCGAACCCTGATCAGGCGGACGCGGACAACGACGGCATCGGCGACGCGTGCGACCGCGACATCGACAACGACTCCATCCCGAACGGTCAGGACAACTGCACGGGCATCGCGAACCGCGACCAGGCGGATGACGACGGCGACCTGCTCGGCGACGTCTGCGACAGCCACTACTGCGTCGTGATCGACAAGAACAACCCGGACGACTGCCTGGACCCCAAGAGCCCGTTCAAGGTCAGCGGTGGTGGGCTGATGTTCCTGAAGGTGGGAGAGAAGATCCGCCCGCCGCTCTTCGCCAACCGCGACGGCGCCGCCATCGAGTACACTTGGACCGTCTCGAAGCGGCCGGAAGGTTCGAAAGCGGCGATCGAAAACCCGAAGGGTGCGGTCACGCTGAGCCGTCACTGGGAGTACGCGTATGTCGACGGGCAGGTCCCCTCGTTCACTGCGGACGCGGACGGCGAATACGAGCTGCAGCTCAGCGCGAAGCTCGCCTTCCCCGATCGCGCCTACCCGGACCCGGCGCTCCAGACTTCAACCTCTACGCTGGGTCTCAAGGTGGGTGACCAGGCCGCTGCGAAGAGCAGCTGCTCTGCGATTCCGCTGGATGCCTCGCTCGCTCCGCTCGGCGCGTTGGCTCTCCTTGCCCTCGCTCGCCGCCGCAAGAACGCGTAACGGAGAAGCCCTTCCGCCCATGAAGCGGACCTCATTCAAGACCACGGCGGGCAGCGCGCTCGCCGTGGTTTTTGTTTTTCTGCTCGCAGGCTGCACCGACGCCGTCGTTCAGCCGAAGCCGGAAGCGGTGAACAACGTCGATGACCGGCTCACGCTCGCAGGACGCGTGTGCAGCGACACGCCGGACCCGACGGGCTTTCCGGTGAAGGTCGTCGTGATCATCGACGAGTCCGGCTCGATGTGCGTCTCGGATCCGCCGGGCTCTCAGGAAGGCTCCGGTTTCTGCGAGCAGGCCGCGGTGCAGGCGATCATCCCGCCCGGCGTGACTGAACCGGCGCGCGTGCGTGCGCTCCGGCGACTGCTGCAGCAGTTCTCCACGCAGCCCAACGTCTCGGTCTCGATCGTGCCGTTCGAGACGAACGTGAAGAACACCTGGCCGCAGACGGTGGGGCAGGGCCAGTCGCGCTTCGTGCCGGCCTCCGACGTGCCGGACACGTACATCGCGGGGCTCCAGAATCAGCTCGGCAAAGGCACCGACTATCAGGGCGCGCTCAGCTACGCGTATCGCCTCGTCTCCGGCGACATCGCGGACACCGCCGAGCAGAACCCCGAGGTGCTCCCGCGCACGCGCTACGTCGTGGTCTTCCTCACGGACGGAACGCCGTACCCGCGCTGCAGCGCGAACGACAACCTGCCGCCCACGAGCTACGCGACGCCCTCTCAGCCGGATCTCATCTGGGCGGACTCGAGCAGCGCGGTGGACTTCTGCAACGGGCTCGACTTCGGCAACGACGCGATCGACGGCTTCGACGGTGGCGTGGACCGGAACCAGAACTACCAGCTGTTCAGCCTGATCGACAAAATGATGGAGCTGAAGGACCAGTACAACGTCGGAGACATCCGGCTCCACACGGTGCTGCTCTTCAACGAGGCGGCGGTGCAGGCGTGCGGGTCCATCTGCCAGGACCTCTACGGCACGTATCCCGGAGTCGCGCAGGCGCAGTATCCGCAGGCGGCGAAGCAGATCGCCTCGTGGACGCTCCAGCAGTTCGCCCAGCGCGGCAACGGCATCTACCAGGAGTTCAACAACGGCAACATTCAGAACCTGGGCCTCGGCGCGCTCAACTACACGAGCCTCTCCTCGCCCTTCGTGATGAAGACGCTGATGGTGCAGAGCCTGTCGTCGTTCCCGGGCGAGAACGGCCGCGTCGTGGATTCGGACGGCGATGGCCTGCCGGACACCGTCGACAACAAGTTCACCTACGCGACGAGCCCGTACCTCGCGGATTCGGACAGCGACGGCTTCGACGACATGTTCGAGCACCGCCACAAAGCGCAAGGCTTCGAGCCCGCGAATGACAAGGACAGCCGTGGCTGCGATCCGGCGTCACCGCTCACGCCCGGCTGCAACCCGACGACGGACACGGACGGAGACGAGCTCACGCAGTGGGCTGAGGACTATCTGAAGACGCGTCCCGGCATTCAGGACTCGGACTCGGACGGCATTCCGGACGGGATGGAGGTGCGGTTCGGGCTGGATCCGCTCAAGCGCGACGCGGACAAGGTGGATACGGACGGCGACGGGATCTCCGACGCGGACGAGATCAAAGCGGGGAGCGATCCCACGCGGCCTGATCACGACTTCTACGATCGCTACGGCTACCTCTACGAGACCACCGCGGATCCGCAGGCGGACGGCAGCATCTGCTACGACTTCAGCGTCTCGAACATTCAGCTCGTCACGCCGCCCTCGAGAGCAGGCACTCGGCAGGGCTTCAACCTCTTCAAGATCTGGTTCGCGGAGGCGCCGCAATCCGGCGTGGCTACGGACTATGGCGTCTGGCGAACGGCGTGCGTCTGGGCGCAGTACGATCCGCCGGTCAGAGAGCCCGCCGGATCCGAGCTGCGCGTCACCGAGCGAAACTTCCGAAGACCTGATCAGCTGAACAGCGAGGCCGAATACAAGCGCGCGCCGGAGAATGGCGGCTGCGTGGGAGTTTCGCAGTGACGAAGAAGCCGTTCCTCTGCGCGGCGATCGCCTTCGTGGTGGGGCTCGCGGCGGCGTGCAGCGACAGCTACCTCTACGACGAGCGCCGTGAAGATCAGCTCCCGGTGGATCGCACGTTCGCGATCGAAGGGCGCTTCTGCTCGCTCGGCACCAACGACGTCGTGCGGCCGATCAAGATCCTCGTGGCGATGGACGCCTCTCAGTCCATGTCCGTCACGGATCCGGACGGCACGCGAGCGAAGGCCCTGATCGATCTCATCGACGCGCTCCCTGCCGACCCCGAGGTTTATCTCTCGGTGATGCTCTTCGCGGGCAGCACCACGGTGTACCTGACCAACAACAACTCGCAGGGCTTTCAGCAGGTCACCACTTTCACCGACAACGACAAGGTCGCGCTCCGGCAGCAGATCCTGACGTTCACCGTGCCGGGCAACGCGCCGAACCGCGACTCGACGGACTTCGTGAAGGCGCTGGCGGACATCTACGAGAGCATCAACAGCGACATCGCGAACGCGCGCGCGTCCACGAATGCGACGGTCCGCGAGAAGAACGGGCGGGCGCGCTACGCGGTCATCTTCCTGTCCGACGGCCACCCGACGAACAACCAGGATGACGAGCTCATCGACGGCGATGCCGTCACGCGCATCCGGCAGCTGAAAGATCTCGTCGAGGACGTGCGCGTCAACACCGTGCACGTGTTCAACCCGGCGCAGCCGCTCTCCACCATCTGCGATCTGTACAGCGACGCGGGGCAGGGCTGTCCGCTGCTCATCGTGAACGACGACGCGGAACGCCTGTCGGCGATGGCGGTGAAGGGCGCGGGCGAGTTCAGAGACTTCCGCAACAACGAGCCGATCAACTTCTTGAACTTCAAGTTCGGAAACGTGCGGCGCGCGTACGAGGTGAAGGACTTCACCGCGATGAACTTCTCCGCGCTGCCGGGCTCGCCGGCGGATCAGGCGGACTCTGATTCGGATCACCTGTCGGACGCGGACGAGATCAAGGAACGCACCGACCCGCTGAACCGCGACACGGATGGCGACGGCTTCAGCGACGGCGTGGAGGTCTACTTCCGAGCGCACGGCGCGGCCTTCACCCCGAATCAGATCGCGACGCCGGATGGAGGCGGGCTCGACATCGGCTGTCCGCCGAACCTGCGCGGCATCGATACCGATTGCGACGGCCTGCTCGATTGCGACGAGCAGCTCATCGGCACCAACCCCGAACGCGTGGACTCCGACAACGACGGCGTTCCCGACGGCACCGAATGGTTCATGCACACCGAGGGCTCCAGCCCCGATCTCGAGCAGGATCCGGATCTCGACGGGCTGCTCAGCCGCGAGGAGATTCACCTGCACACCGATCCGCTCGCCGTGGATACCTCCAGCTTGTCGGTGAACGGGTATCGGTACGTGATCGACAAGGACGGCGACGTCGATGCGGACGGGCGGCAGTGCTACCACTTCCGCGTGGACAACATCCTGCTCGCGAACACGCTTCAGGAAGTGAGCGATGCCGGGACGATGGTGCGGGGCGCTGGGTACAACGAGCTGTACCTGTCGCTCGCGATGCTGCCGCAGGATGATCCGTCCGCGCGGACGCAGGTGCGGCATTGGCGCTTCAAGCAGGTTCGCTATCCGGTGGGCGGCATCAAGTCGCCGGTGGATGGCGTGATTCACGTCGAGCCGGACGACCTTCAGGACCGGTGCCAGGTGCGGGACGCCGGCACTCCGTGAGGATGCACATGCACAAGTGGAAGTGGCTGGTCGTCGCGATCGCCGGAGTCATGCTCGCCGGCTGTCCCAAGCCGGTGGAAGAAGAGGACGACGACGCGGGTGGCGCACCTCCGCCGGATGTCTGCAACGCGAAGGAAGATGCGCTCACGAATCCGAAGTGCCAGCTGACGCTGGGCACCGCGGTTGAGGACTACATCGGCGAGGCGGGCGATCAGGACTGGTACCTGCTCACCGTTCCCGCGACGGTGACGCCGAGATCTCTGGTGCACATCACCGCGGGCTACGGCGTTCCGGCCACGGCGGTGAACCTGTCGGTGAACGTGCTGCGGGAGGATGGAACGACGTCGCTCGCGCGGCAGGTGGACAACCACGGGCAGGCAGCGCCGAAGCCGGTGGACATCATCTTCCCGTTCAGTGAGCCCAACGCGAAGCTGCTCATTCTCCTCGGAGATCAACCGACGAACCCGACGCGGCCGAGCTTCGATGTGCGATCGCCGTACACGCTCACCGCCGAGGTGCTGGAGAACCCGGACGTGAACGAGCCGAACGACGTCACGCCCACGGTGATCAATCTCACCGCGCAGAACGGAATTCAGCAGGGCGCGCAGACTGGCTACCTCGCGACGCCGGACGACATCGACAAGTTCTCGGTGAACGTCCCTTCGGGAGATGACCTGCTCTACGTGCACGTCGGCGGTCCGAGTCCCCAGGTCAGCCCGCCGCCGCCGTACCGGATTTCCTATTCGCTGCTGAATTCCGCGGGCGCGACGATCGCGGAAGGCCGGGTGGCGAACGAGTTCAACGTGATCGATCTCGCGACGGCCCGGAAAGTGACGCCGGGCGCGTACACGCTGGTGGTGCAGGGCTATCGATCGAGCACGACGACCGGCGCGATCCCCGGCGACGTCCGGCTTCAGTACACGGTCGACGTGCGAGCGATGAAGGACGCGGACTCCAATGAACCGAACGACACGTCGGCGACGGCGACCGCGGTGACGTTCTCGGGCGTGGACAGCTCGAAGACGCTGACCGGGCGGCTCGCGTTCGTGCCGGATTCTGACTGGTACAAAATTGCGCTTCCGGCGAATGGTCAGCCCACCGCGCTGCACTGGAAGGTGACGGCGGGCGGTGCGGGCGGAAGGTTCCCGGCGATCCCGGGCGAGCTGGATCGGCAGATCCGCCTGATGCAGGACGTGACCGGAACGAACGCCGCGACCAACTGCAAGGACGACAGCAACACCTGCCCGAAGAACTACGAGGGCAACTCTTTGAATCAGACGCTGGTGGAGGGCTTCTGCCTCGGCGCGACGCCGCGGTGCCTGTTCTCGACGCGGCAGGAGAATCTGCAGTTCCAGAACCTGCGCAACTTCGAGGGCGTGTTGCAGGTCCCGCCGCACACCGGGTCGTACGATCTGTACTTCCTCGTCGAGGACAAGAAGAACGACTGGGCGGACGACAAGGACTACTCGGTCACCTTCGACTGGCAGAGCGACGCGGACGAAGCGGCGCGCTTCTCCGGCGGCACCGAGCAGAACACGGTCGTCAGCATCGCCACCGATTCGTCGGGCGCGACCTTCCCCACGCCTCCCGGGACGGCAACGACGCTGAGTGGAACGCTCTGGGGCGGCTTCGGCCGGCTGTACCGGAACGATCCAAACACCGGGCAGGGCGTGCGCGGTCCGGAGGACTACGAGGCGGTGCCGACGGACATCGATCGGTACGAGATCGATCTGCCGGGAGTCTCGGCCCCGGAAGATCGCACGTGGGAGCTCGAGTGGAGCGTGGACAAGGCACAAGGTCAGGTGCAGCACGACCTCGCGCTGGATCTGCAGTTCTGCGACGGGACCGGAGGCAACTGCCAGCTCGTGCCGAGCAACGGAAGTCAGGGCCTCGTGCTCGCGTATCAGAGCGGCGACCTGGACAGCTGGCACGCGTCCTCCACTCGCCAGCCGTTGTACGACCGGGCGGACACGACGACCGCCGTGACCGTGACGGCGCGCGCGTACGGCTGCTTCTGCATGGAGCGCCGCTTCATGAAGGGCGGGAAGTTCTACGTCCGAGTCACCGGCATCGACCGCGATGGCTACACGAAGGTCCCGTACAAAGTCCGGATGGCGCTCACCGATTACCCGAAGAGCTACGCGGGGGTCGGGGCGGAAGGGACGAAGAGCTGCCCCGCGCCGGTCTACGTGGATGCGGGCACCGGCGTTGCTGCGTGGGACGGCGGGTGCGGGTTCGCGCAGTAGGCCGGGCCGCGGGTGAGGACGAACACGCTCTGCGTTGTGGCGCTGCTCGGCCTCTCGGTTTCGGTCCTGAGGGTCTACGCGAGCGGTGACGTGCTGAGGTTTGGCGACGGTTTTCTGGCTCGCCGGTTTGTTACTGCCCCGCGTCCAGCGGCGCGGCGCCGTCACCCTGCAGCGTGATCTCCAGCGGGTTGGTCTGCCCGGCGTGGAGCTCGGTGTTGGTGTCGATCTGCAGCTTGCCGGTGAAGTGCTTCGCCGAGCTCGGCTTGAAGAAGACGGTGATGAACGTCGTCTCCTTGCCCTTCAAGTCGGTTTTGAGCGGCCCTTCGATCCGGAACTCAGGGTCGCCTTCTTTGGTGACCGAGTTGATCTTGAGGTTCTCGAGGCCGCCGTTCGTGATCTGCATCGAGTCCTGAGGCTCGGTGCCCACGAACACTGCCCGTCCGGCGAGCGAACCGAAGTCGATCGTGGTTCGATCCACTTTGAGCTGCGGTTTCTGCGGTAGGGTTTCCTCACCACCGCAAGCGACGAGCAGCAGGGCAGCAGCAAGAGCGGACAGAGCCAGACGCATATGAGCCGTCTTCTAACAGTGTTCGGATCCCGCCTCCACATCGTCACGGGTTTGCTCGTGTTCGCGCTGCTGCTCCAGGGTTGCGGCAACCACAAGGACGACTTCATCTCCGGCCGGGTCCAGGACAAGTGCGACGGCACCTGGCCCATCTGCGACAGCTTCGCGGGCTGTCTGCTCGGGCCGCAGAGCTACGTCGAGGGGCGCTTCCCGAATCACGGCAAGTTCGTGGTTCAGGTCCCGGAGCCGTCGACGGTGCGCGTGCACGTCTTCCTCGAAGAGATCGGCGCCGCGGGCGAACAGACCAGCTTCACGTTCTACGAAGACCGCTGCCGTTCCAAGACGCGGCTCGACACCACGGGCAAAGAGTTCGTCGCCGAGGCGCAGCGTTCGGGCGAGTTCGTGCAGGAGGCGGAGCTCGTCGGCGTGGGCGATCACCTGATCGAATTCGCGAGCGACGCGCAGGCCCGCTACGACATCAAGGTCGAAGTCCTGCCCAAGCGGCTCCAGACGTCGAACTAGGGAACACGCTCATGCTCGTAGCCATCACGACCGCATTGCTGCTCGGCGCCGCGCCGAAGGTCACCGTGGATGACCTGGTGAAAAAGGAGCTGGCGAGCTCATGCGCGAATCAGGAGAAGCCTTCCGACTACTGCAAGCTGCTCGCGGGTTTTCAGAAGGGCGCGCTCCCGAAGCTCCCCGAGAAACGCTTCTTCTCGATCGGTCCGCTCTTCACTGCGGCGGGCCGCAAAGACGTGTTCGTGCTCTTCATCAGTGAGGGCGCGGCGAAGAAGCAGCAGGCAGCCGCGGAGACGCTCCGGCCGGACGACGAGGACGAGCGCAAGAACGCCCTCGCTTATCGCGCGAGCATCGCGAACAAGAAGCGCGACACCGGGAGCGAGCTGCACGAGTTCCTCACGAAGAAGGTTCCGGGGTACTCGCTCCATCCGGCGAAGGTCCTCGACAAGAGCCTCGCGTGGGAGACGGACAGCTCCGGCCCGAACACGACGTGGGTGCGGCAGCAGGGAGATCACCTGATCGGCGTGGCGCTGCGGAAGAAGGGCGAGGCCCCGGAAGTGCTCGTGTTCGAAGCGCCGGTGGATTGAAGTTCGCGTGACCTAGCCGCGCTTCAACTTCTCCGCCAACGCCTTCCCGACTCGAAAGCTGTTCGCCGCGATCGTGAGCGTGAACGGAACGCCGCTGGACGTCGGCATGAAGCTGCCGTCCACCACGTAGAGGTTCTCCACCTCGTGCGTGCGGCAGGTTTTATCCAGCACGGAGGTCGCGGGATCCGTCCCCATCCGGCACGTGCCGCCTTGCAAGATAGTGGTCTGCCCCGCGATGCCCACTCGTTCCACCGACTCCGGTTCCATCGCCTGAAGGATCTCCTCGCCGCGCTCCACGAGGAACTTCGTCATCACCAGATCCGTCGGGTGCCGCTTCACGGTGATCGCCGCCACCGGAATCCCGTACTTGTCCTTCACGTTCGGCGCGACCTGCACGAACGAGCCATCCGTCGGCAAAAACTCGCCGTAGATCTCGAACTCCAGCACGCGCGTGTCTTTGTACTCGCGCAGCTTGTCCTTCAGCTCCTTGCCGAAGATGCGCCTCTTCCCTCGCTCCGCAATCTCGATCGACGCGTAGATCGGATTCGGGTGCTGCCACATGAACCCCAGCGTCCCGCCCTTCCTGAACCCGGCCTTCCCGTCCTTCATGGCGTAGAAGTCCTGCACGCTGCGATTCACGAACGGCGACGGATCATTCAGCCACGGCCACTTCTCTTTGCGCTTGTTCACCCGGAACGACGCGCGCGACTGGCCGAAGCTGCTGAACACCAGATTCTTGCCCACCTGGTTGTTGTTGTTCGCGAGGCCGTTCTGAAATTTCCCGCTCTGTGAATTGAGCAGAAGCCGAGCGCTCTCCACCGCCGTGCACGAGACGATGATCACCTTCGCCGGCTGCTCCTGCGCGACGCCGTGCTCGTCGAGGTACACCACCGACTTCGCACGGCCCTTCGCATCCACCTCGATGCTCTTCGCCATGCAGTGCGGACGAAGCTCCACGTTCCCCGTCGCTAGCGCCGCGGGAATCACCGACGCATTCGTCCCACTCTTCGCGTCGTGCTCGCACCCGTACGAACCGCAGAGCGCGCAGTAGCTGCACGGCATCCGGCCCTTGTACGGCTGCGAGATGATCCCGCGCGCCGTCGGAATCGAGTGATACCCGAGCGCCTTACACGCCGTATCAATCTCGTTCCCGATCGGATGGCTGAACAGCGGCGGCAGCGGGTAGTTCTTCTTCCGCGGCTCCAGGAACGGATGCGGCACCGCGTTGCCCGAGACCCCGAGCTCCTCCTCCGCCTGATCGTAGAACGGCGCGAGCTCCTGGTAGCTTATCGGCCAGTCGACGACGTTCGCGCCCTCCACCGCGCCGAGCTCGCTGCGCAGCCGGAAGTCCAGAGGCTTCATCCGGTAGAAGTAGCCGGACATGTGGACCGTGCCGCCGCCCACGCAGTTCGCCGTCCACGCTTCATTGCTGCGCTGAAACTTCTCCGAGCCCTCCGTCTTGAACAGGTGCGGCTCGTCCCACGGCAGCGGCATGAAGAAGTTGCGCCGCGAGTTCAGGATCTCGTCGTGGACGAAGTCGTCCTTCTGGTAGTGCGCGCCTTTCTCCAGCACGAGCACTTTGATCCCCGCCCGCGCGAGCGTGAGCGCCATCGGCCCGCCGCCCGCGCCGCTGCCGATGATGCAGACCTCGACTTCCGGCAGCGCCATCTAGTTTCCACCGTGCATGTGATGCAGGTGGCTCGTGCCGTCGTAGCCGGGCTTCGGATCCGCCTTCGTGCTGTCCACCTTCTCGAAGCCGACGAACGCCCAGCCGACCTTGTCCTTGTTGCCGCCGTACGACGGATCTCCGAGGAAGCCCTCCAACGTCAGCGTCACCAGCAGCGAGTAGTAGTTCTCTTCGCCAGTGCCCTGTCTGCTGTCGCGGAACAGCCCGAGCAGCTCGTCGCGCTGAGCCGGTGTCGCCTCGTAGAAGGGCTTCTGAAACATCCGGACACTTCGGCGATTGAGCGCTGCCGTTCCCGCCACGAAGTCGACTTTCATCTGATGCATCTCGGGCGTCTGCAGCATGCGGTCGATGTACTCCGGCACATTGGCGTCGAGCGCGCCCGGGTCCTCGTCTTTCGGGACGATGCGATCCACC